>JAPFBP010000012.1 GCA_029250275.1 Candidatus Nitrosopumilus sp.
GTTTTTAAATTTAATAGATTATAATTTAGTCTATTTTTTTATCAATTTTAATGTTATACATCAATGATTTACAATGAAAAGGATATAGATCCTCATCATGAAGGTAAAACATATAACGACGTGTTTTATTTCTTGACTTTAGGGATAACTATGGTCGAAAAAAGAATTTTCGTATTTGGACTAGCTGTAGTACTTGCACTAGGAACTTTAGGTTTCAACTGGGTTGAATCCATACTTCCAACTGCAGATGCACACGGTGTCCAAGCACAACTCCAGAGTCGTTTCATCAGAATTGAGGATGAAACCTTCAACAGACAGTCCCTACGAACTGGCGAAACCTTGACACTTCAAGGAACTTTAGTTAGTTTAGTAGAAAGAGACCTAAGAGGATGGCTATCAATTTTCACAGAGTCAACCAACGCAGGTAATAGATGGGAGATGTTGGCAAGAGATCCACCAGGAAACGTCTTTGACATTTCAGGTAACTCAGTAGTCGATTACTCACTATCTGCCAAAGCACTTGAAGCAGGTGTATACCACGTACACACCCAACTCAACGTAGCAAATGTTGGTCCAGGACTCGGTCCAGGTCAAACAGTAGTAGTTGAAGGAGATCCAATTATCAAACCAATCCCATACACTAACATCGCATATCAATCAATCATTATCGGTGTTGGTTATGTCATTACGTTTGCAACACGACCCTGGCAAGTAATCTAAACAACCCACTTTTCCTTTTCATTTATTAAATTCTTTTTTACGGTTTCCGTAAGAAAGCAAACTAAGTTTTATCTTCTAGAAAATACTAATAAAAACATGCTAAGTTTCAAGATTATAAAATTAGATATTTTTCAAAGTTATTTTTTTGGAGAAACAGAATTTCGTTCAGACAAATACAAAGTAAACATACAAAATCAAAGAAGGGGAAAAGTTCTAAAATTACCTTTTGAGATAAAACCAAAAAATAAAAAAATCAGTGTTAGAATATTAGGAGAAGAAAATTTGTTCATCGAAGATTACTTACCATACAAAGGAGAATCAGAATGGCTTGAAATTGACTCTGATGAAATAACCTATTTTCTTGCAGACCATCAGGATCAATGCAATACTATTGAAATCATATATGAATAAGAGAAAGGACTTTAAGGAATCCGTCTAAAGTCATCACTATGATTTGGCCTGGTACTGGGGATCCATACAAGAGAAGAAAAACTTTCAAATTCCTAGCAATTACTGCAGTAATAGCAATATCGATTGGTGCTGCCAATAGCATCATTCAAGGTCAATTTAGTCAAAATGATCCTCTCAAAGTTTGCATCGATAACAGAGAAACACCATACAAAATGAAGATTACTTTAGAGTTAATTATTGATGGTCTCCAGACACCAATTCCTGCCAATGTCAATGCTGGATTAAATGATGGAGAATGTAAAAGAACCATGTATACTTTAACAGACAATGGTACAATCTATGTAGAATGGGAAGAAGAATATCCATTCCAGATAGGTCACTTTTTGTGGATGTGGGATTTTCCTCTAAGAGATATGGATCAAAGTAAATCAACTTTTTATGTTAACGGTAAAGAGTCACCTCATTTCATCAATCATCCATTACAAGATGGATATCACTACAAAGGAGTATTTACTACAAAGGATTATGATTCCTCCAAGGATAAAGACTTCTTACCAAAACTAGAAAACTAGTGATTGTATACTTGGGAGAAAAACTTGAATTTTAAAAATTTAACAAAGTTCTAAAAAGTCATCACAATACAAACTAGGAGATTTTAAAAATAATGAAAAGAAGAAATTGATTTACCAGTATTTACCATTGTCTGGAATAAGACCGATACCTTCTCTTTCAAAGTGTCTGTCTAATTCATCAACCCATCTCTCACGGTTGTCTTTGTAAGCCCAGCCGTGTACACGTAACCAGAATGAGATAACTCCAAGAAGGAATATCGTGAACATTATGGTTCCGAAGATGTAAATCATTACATCGTAGAATAATGGGTCGTAGTTTGGTCCTAGTTGTCCTGTAATTGAAGACAGAATGCTGAGGAAAGTACCTACGATAGGAATCATAATAATTTGGCTCTATTTGTGCGATATATACATTTCTTTTATTATCAGAGAGTACGAGATCAGTATTCAATAATTGGAAATAAATTGAATATAGTTTACACTAAGGAAAAAATAATAAAATAAGAGAAAATTGAAGTTTTTTTTATCCTCTACCCATTGCTGCGTATTTGCCAGATCTTCCTTTAATGAAGAAAGCTCCTGCAATACCACCGAACACTGCTGCTGCAATTACTGATGCACCAACTACACCATTTGCATCAATATATGGAGTTCCTGATCCAGATGATGGATTAGCTTTTGCTGCTTCGACTCTTCTTGTTTGAATCTCAAGTGCTTCTTCTAATGTGTATGATCCGGTTTGACCTTCACTACCGACATTACCCATGTATTGTGCAAATGCCACTGCACTTTCTGCATGGATTCCTATAGCGAATACAGCGATTAAGGATGCTGTTAATAGTATTTTTGTATTCATACCGTTTACCTGTTCGTTTTGGCTTTAGAGACTTATTTAACTTTTATTCTAAACACCAAATTTTTGATAATGTACGAGATCAGTATAAGTAACGTTTAATTCTGTTCTATAATCAGGCAAATCATGGGACGATTACACTCACATAGACATGGAAAATCACATTCTATTAGACCAGTTGTACTTCGTGCACCCTCTTGGATTACACATAGTACTTCAGAAATTGAAGAATTAGTTGTAAAATATACCAAAGAGGGACTAACCCCTAGTCAAATAGGAATTAAACTAAGAGATCAACATGCAATTCCTTTAATCAAATCAGTCACCAATAAAAAAATGGGTCAAATTTTAGAAGAACATGATTTGAAAGCTGAAATGCCTGAAGACTTGGAAAACATTGTTAGAAAAGCAGTAAATCTCCAAAAGCACCTCAAAACAAACAAGGGAGACAATAGAAATGTTAGATCTTTGGAATTAATTGAAGCCAAAGTTCACAGACTATCAGTCTACTACAAAAGGATTGGAAGAATTGCTAAAACATGGAAGTATAAATCCGTGGTTGCTCAACTAGAGTAATGACAAAATCACTTGATGAATCACTTTCATTTTTCAAAGATAATATTTTAGATTGTATAAAATCAAAAAAATCAATTTCTGTTACAACCCATATTGACTGTGATGGGTTAACATCAGGTAGTATTATCACTAAAGCCCTAATTAGAGCAGGTGCCAATTGTACAGTTAGGACATCAAAAGAATTTAGTAAAAATGTTCTAGAATCCTTCAAAACGGATTCCAGAGATTTTCATATAGTAACTGATCTAGGAGGAGGTTTTGCAAATGAATTAGATAAAACATTGGGAGATAATTGGATTGTTTTAGACCATCATCAAATTCCTGATGAAGAGATAGATAATCAAAATGTCATAAATTCATGGAAATATGGGATTGATGGCGGAACTGAAATTTGTGCTGGAGGAATGGCATATCTTGCATCAATGGCACTTGATGAAAGAAATTCAGATTTGTCTGCAATCGCAGTTGTTTCAGCTTTGGGCGATAGACAAGACCAGGGAGAACGAAAATCACTTACAGGTAAAAATTTTGAGATTGCCAATACTGCCAAAGAACTAGGTTTGGTCGATATTGATTTAGATTTATTGTTAGTTGGAAGAGAAACAAGACCACTTGCAGATGCCTTGGCATTTACATCACAGCCATTTATTGAAGGATTAACCTGGAATAAGGAAGCATGTTTTTCAGTCCTAAATTCATCTGGAGTTAATCTCAAAGAAGAAGGGAGATGGAGAGTCCCAGCTGAACTTAATGAAGATGAAAAAAGGCAAGTCATTGAATCAATTACCAAATTTGCATCTGGAAAAAATGCTACTGAAATAATGTCAGAACTAATTGGATATACCTATACATTTCCAAGAGAAGACAATAGAAGTTTCTTGAGAGACGGAAGAGAGTTTTCAACTATGTTAAACTCATGTGGAAGAATCAATCGATCAGGAGTAGGAATGGCAGTATGTATGGGAGATAGAAACAAGATTCTAAGAGAAGCAGAAACTATTCTAACAAATTATAGAAAGATGATTCGAGAATACATGAACATTCTATCAAATGAAAGATGGAGAATTTCTGAAAGTGAGACATGTATTATGGTAAATGGTGAAGACATAGTTCCAGAAACAATGACAGGCACCATTTCATCATTGATTGCTGGATCACCAAAAAATTCTGGAAAAATTGTAATTTTGAGAACCAAGGCTGAAGAAAATACGATCAAGTTCTCATCAAGAAAATCTTTTGGATGTACATCAGACATCAATCTTAGTGAAATAATGAGGACAGGGGCTAAGAAATTCAATGGTATTGGAGGAGGTCATAATGCTGCTGCAGGAGCAAAAATAACTAAAGACAAATTAGATGAATTTCTTAACTATTTAGAAGTAAATGTCATTAACGTGCCAAGTTCAAATAATTCTCAATAACATATCAAAAGAAAAAGCTGAAACGGTGAAAAAAGCCCTAGAACCAGATAATGTTGATTTTCCGGAGGGATTGAGTCTTAATGTTAAAAATATTGATAACAAATTAGTTTTTAATTTTGAAAGTAAAAAGAATATGAAACAGCTTACTAGTACAGTTGATGAAGTAATGGAACATATCCAAGTTGTATTAAAGGTGATAGAGTAATGCTAGATCCAAAATTAATCAAAGAAAAACCACAGATTATTCGAGACATGCTCAAAGATAGAGCAGTTGATTTCGATTTAGAAACATTAATTGAATCTGATCAAAAAAGACGTGAATTAATAATTGAAACTGATGAATTACGAAAAAAGAAAAACCAAGTAGCATTAGAAATTTCTCAAAAAAAGAAGGCAGGTGAAGATACCTCAGATATTTTATCAGAAATGAAAGATGTTTCAGCACAACTTACAAAATTAGAATTAGAACAAGAAACAGTCGAAAATACATATTCTAAATTAGCATTGACCATTCCAAACCTTGTTCATGAATCAGTTCCTATCGGAATAGATGAAAGTGCAAATAAAGAAATCAAAAAATGGGGAGAAATTCCAAATTTTGATTTTAAAATAAATGACCACATTGATATCTCCGAGAATTTAGATTTAGTAGACCTAGAAAGAGCTGCAAAAGTAGCGGGGGCTAGATTTTATTATTTGAAAAATGATCTTGTAAGATTAAATCAATCATTAATCCACTACGGATTGGATTTTCTAGCAAAAAAAGAATATTCGCTTATTCAACCACCATATATGATTAATCGAGAATCTATGGAGGGAGCTGTAATTGCAGACGATTTTGAAGAAGTAATCTACAAAATTGAAGATGAGGATCTATACCTGATTGGAACATCAGAACACGCTATGGCAGCAATGAGGGCAAAAGAAATCCTAGAAGGAAAAGATTTACCTCTAAGATATGCAGGTATTAGTCCATGTTTTAGAAAAGAAGCTGGGGCACATGGAAGAGATCAGAAAGGAATTTTCAGAGTTCATCAATTTGATAAAATTGAACAATTCGTATTTTCAAGACCTGAAGATTCTTGGAAGGAGCATGAAAAAATGTTAGCAGTATCTGAAGAATTTTATCAAAACTTGGAAATTCCTTACAAAGTGATGTTACTATCATCTGGAGATATGGGAAAGGTTTCCGCAAAGACTTACGATATTGAGGCCTGGATGGCAGGACAAAACGCATACAGAGAAATTGTTTCATGTTCAAATTGTTTAGAGTATCAAGCAAGACGATTGAAAATTAGATTTAGAGATAAAACAAATGAAGATACACAGTACGTGCACACATTGAACAGCACATTGATAGCCACAACTAGAGTTTTAGTATCAATTATGGAGAATTTCCAAACCAAAGATGGCCACATAAGAATTCCTAGTGTTTTACAAGGATATATGGGAAATCAGAAAGAGATCTAGCGATATACCCTTATATTTTGGATTCAAAGGTTGTTAATAATTGGCACGTAGAAAAGGTCGAGTAAAGGACAAATGGCGAGAAAAACGCTGGGTGCAAGTATATGCACCAGATTCATTCAACAACGTCCCAATTGCATACATTCCAATCACAGATGATGAAAATGCAATAGGTAGGGTTTTAGAAGTTACATTGTATGATATTCTAAAAGGAGATCCTTCACAACATCAATTTAAAATCTATTTCCAAATTAACAATATTGAAGGCGATAAGGCAACAACAATTTTCAAGAGATATGAATATTCAAAAGAATTTTTGCGTAGTTTAGTAAGAAGAGGCTCATCAAAAGTTAATTTCAGTATAGATGTTAAAACAAAAGATGGTTACATCTTTAGAATTAAATTACTCGCTCTAACTCACAGACAGCTAAATACATCAAGACAGCATGCTCTCAGATTAATTGCTCAAGATGTAATTAGAAAAACAATTCCAGAAATGACAATTGATCAATTTGTTCAAGCAACATGTTACAGTAAAATTAATTCAGATATTATGGCAGCATTCAAAAAAGTAATTAGGGTAAGACATGTAGGTCTAGAGAAAGTAAAACTCATTAGAACTGCAGACAAAGAAACAAAATTGCTAGTAGCATAATCAACAAGAGTTATTCTTTTACAATCATGGCACATAAGATTGAAATTACAATTGATGTAATTGTTCATGCAACAGAAGATATTTTAAAAATCTATCAATCTTTTGACGATGTTTTAAATCTGAAAGAAAATGATTTTACACTTGAAGAGGTGGAAGGACATTATGAAAACCCCATAATTATCCTAAAGGCAAAAATAGTGAAAATGCAGGCTCAGGATTTGATGAATAAAATACTTGAACTTTTACCAGTTGAACAAATCAAAGAATTAATCGAAGAAATTGAGGAAAGAACAGTTGATTCAAGATTCCATATGAGATTAGACAAGCAAGAATTAATCAAAGGAAATCTAGCAGTTAGAGAAAAAGACACAATAAAAATAAAAATTCACTCACCAATTTACAACAAAAAAGAGATAGTTAAAATATTTACAGAAATTTTTCAAATTGCCAACTAGATTAAATAGGAATAAAAGAATTATACAATTTGGGAATGAGGAAATATTAGCCGCTCCAGTCTGAGCGAAAGCTTTGAAGAAGCCGCGACGAACCGACCCATTTTATCGATCAATTGTTTTGACTCATTGATTTTGTAGACTATTTCATGGCATTATTTTAAATACAGATAAACAAAAACCCCAATATCGTGTCTGATTATGATGTTATAATCGCAGGAGGAGGTCTTGCTGGAACTATTACCGCACAATCAATTTCACATTATTCAAATCAAAATTTAAAAATTTTAGTTATTGATAGAAATACAGAATTTCTACCAGGTCGAAAATCACTTGCTGGATGGGTATGTGGAGATGCATGCTCCAAAGAAGCAGTTGATTTTATGACAGAGAGAATCAAAGTTGAATGGACCAGACCTGAAATTGAACACGATGTAAAAGGTGTAATGGCATTTTCACCAGATAAAGAAACTGCAATACCATTTGATGGTGCAGGATATATGTTAAATCGTCAAAAATTACCAGAAATTCAAAATGAAAGATGTAGAAAAATGGGTATTGAGTATGAATATGAAATTAATCTTACAGGTCTAATTTACGAAGGACAACAAGTAGTTGGAATACAAGGCATAGATAATAAAACAAAGCAACCATTCAAAAAAACATCAAAAATTGTAATTGATGCAACAGGTGTTACATCAATGCTTAGAAATGGACTCCAAAACTCTACCAAAGTTGAAAAAAGAATCGATAGAAGAGATTTGGAATCAACTGGAAGATATATCATGCATTTTGAAAAAGGACAAAATAATCTTACAGAATTTGATCCTGATTATTGTATAATACATTTAGATCAAGACATTGCACCTGGTGGATATGGATGGGTATTTCCAAAAGGAGATACCAAAGTAAACATTGGATTAGGAGTTGAAAAAACTCTTTTAGATAAAAGAAATAAAAGATTAGGTAAAAAAGACAATGTTGAATCATTGATGAAAGAATATCTTCACAGAAATGTTGCAATCAAAAATGCAAAATTATCTGAAGAACCTCAAGACATCAATAATAATTCAGGAATATTCCAAGTTTCAGTTAGAAGACAAAATGATTGTATGGTATCAGGTGGATACATGATGGTTGGAGATTCTGCATGGATGCCAAAACCAATTGATGCTGGAGGTATAGGACCAGCTTTGATTGCAGGTACAATTATTGGAAATAATGTTGCACAAGCATTAGAAGCAAACGATGTTTCTGAAGCAAGTCTATGGCAATACAATTTAGACTATATCAAAGAATACGGATACAAAACTGCAGGTCTTGAAATCTTTAGAAGATTGATTCAACAAATGTCTAATGAACAAATTAGTTATGGAATGAAACACTTTTTGGGAAATATGGATGTAGAGTCAATTAGTAAAGGTGAACATCCTGACTTTTCAGGATTAGAAAAAATTGGAATGATAATTAGAGGTGCAATGAATAAAACAGTTGCAGATGGACTTAGATATACAACTAAAGAAAACCAATGGTTAGTAGAACATTACAATAACTATCCAAAAGATCCTTCAGGATTTGAAGATTGGAACAAAGCATTGCATCAAAGACTAGATAATGCATTTATCAAAATAGAAGCATTTGATTCTAAGAACTAATATTAAATATTGTTTAAATCATTGAAAACATACTTTGGTAGAAACACAGTATCTCGATTGGAATAATTCAATTGAAATTCTAAACAAGGCATATGAGGCAGATCTTTTTGTGATTATAATAGGTCCAAAAGGAACTGGGAAAACATCTCTAGTTAGAGATTTTGCCAAAAATAAGAATATCAATCTAGAATCCATCAATTTTAGTTTAAGAACCAGAGAAAGCCATTTGATTGGAACTAAAACGCTAACAGATGGAACAGTCAGTTTTGATGAAGGTCTGTTAATCAAATCAATGAAACGTGGAGATATGTTGTATCTAGATGAAATCAATTCAGCTGAAGCAGATGTACTACTCAGATTAGATGAAGCATTAGATCACAGACGTCAAATTGTATTAAAAGAATCAACGGGTGAAGTTATTAAAGCAAAAGATGGTTGGTTTGTAGTTGCAACAATTAATCCATTATCACATAGTGGAACAAAAGAATTACCACCACAATTACTAAGTAGATTTCCAGTACGAATTAGATTAGAATATCCACCAGAAAGTATAGAATTAGAAATTGTAAAAAAACATGTTTCAGGAAATCATGATTCAGGAAATCATGATTCAGAAATAATTCAAGCAATCAAACTAGCAAATACCTTAAGACAGGCTGCAGCAGTTGAAGAATTATTTTATTCACCTAGCTTAAGGGAAACAATTGCTTTTGCTAAATTATTAGATAAAGGAATGTCACCAAAAAAAGTAGCTGAAATTGTTTTTGGAAATGTCTATACACAGTGGGGGGATATAGAATACCAAAAAGTAAGTGACATCATAACTTCAATGTTTGGAAACTAAATGCAAGCAATTCAACTTCAAAACGATTCTTTAGTTGAAATAGCAACTTTTCTTGTTAGAAGATGGTCTGAAAAAGACAACATAGTAGTAGAAATTTCAGATAAAACAGAAACTAAAACACGTCTAAAAGAAAATAAAGTAATCTTGACTCCATTAGAAAAAAGAATTGGAAATGATTTTCAAAAATATCGTCAATTTAGAACCTCACTATGGTATGAGGGTATGAGAATAAAATACTGTAAAAAAATTCTTAGTGATGATCATGCATTTGGATTTATTCTAAATACAATGGAAACTCAAAGAATTGAGCAATTAGGAAGAAAGATTTGGAAAGGGATGGATGAAGAAATTATTTTTAATTATACTTACATGTTGGTGGCAAGACCACAACTACACACAGTTTATGGAAAAGCAAGGATTGTAGAGGCATTTTATCAATATTTTATGTTTGGTGTCTTGAAAGGGGAGATTCAATCAAGTAACTTTAAAAAAATAAAAAAAGCATCAACATTTGCAAAATCAATTGTCAACCAAGCAGTAAAAGAAAAACAAGATACTGATTGGGTTGGAAAAAATGTTACTGAAATTATAAAAATATTAGATATTGATTCTCTCCTAACAATTCCAATTTCTCTACCATTTATGAAAGTAGGAATGGCATTATCAGAAGAAGAACTACTAAAAGTGCTTAAAGTAATTTCTAAAAATAAAGAAGGTGATTTAGGCAAAATTGATCCAGTATCGGTTATTCGAGGCGATGATGTTTATGATGAATATAAAGTACTAGTGGAGGAAAATAAAAAAACTGAAAACAAAGGATTGGCAACTGAAACAATAGGAATTCAAATTCCATCAACAAGAAATATTGATGAAACAACAATTTATGATATGAGCCTGATTAATGGATTAAAAACAAAATTCAAAGAATGGAAAACAGGTTGGAAAGAACAGCATCTTAGTTCAGGAGATGAATTTGATGAAGAGAGCTACATAGAGGGTAACGAGCCATTTTTTACAGATATTAAAAAATCGATTAAAACTAAAATTGTAATTCTGCTAGATCATTCATCTAGTATTGCATCAGATGCAATTGAATACAAAAAAGCAACTTTAGCGTTATGTGAAGTATTATCTTTTCTCAAAGTAAAATTTGCAGTCTATGCATTTAGTACTGAAAATAGATCAATGGTTTGTTGGTCAATCAAACCAGAAAATGTAAAATGGAATAGTATAACTGCAAAAAGATTAGCACAAATTGTTGCTAACGGTTCAACACCATTAGCTGAAGTCTATGACAAAATATTTCCAATTTTACAGTCAAAAAGACCAGACATTTTTTTGACATTAACTGATGGAGAACCATCAGATCCGGATGCAGTAAGAAATATGACCAAATCTTTCAAAAATTTAGGAATTAGTATGGTTGCTTTAGGACTAGGTCCAAATACTGTAAGAGTAACCACTATAGCAAATAATCTTAGACATTTAGGATATGAAAAAACCATGGCAGTTAGTAGACTGAAAGATATTCCAAATAAGGTCATTAGTATTTTAGATATGTAAGTTAAAAATTGAAAATGAAATAATTTTATATTGTATCAGATATTTTATATGAGTAAAAAATTGACTACATCCAGAGAAAAATATGTCAGAAAACGAATTCGATAAACCACTGCTTGAAAAATTTGAACAAGAAATTTGGAGTAAAATCCCTCATCTAGAAGAAGGTAAAGTAATTAATGCAACACCATTGATTGATCTTACAAGTGATTTTAAGGAATGTGCAAAAAATCTCTACAAACTGGATATTTCAGATTTAGACTTGAAAATATATGGAAAATTTGATTCTAACTTAGTGTCAGGTTCAATCAAAATTAGACCTGCTATTCACATCATGCATGATGCAATTAAAACTGGGAAACTAAAAAGTAATCAAACAATAATTGAAGCAACATCAGGAAATTTTGGAATTGCACTTGGACAAATGTCAAAACTGGGATTAACAGTTGTTGCATTAGTTTCAAGAAAATTACAAGAAGGAGTCTTTAAGGAATTAAGAAATGAAAATATTCGCATAATGGATCTAGATATGGATATTTGTCCTGCTCCGGGAATGAAAAATAGTGATGTGGATGCATTAGTTGCAAAAGCTACTGCAGCAAATATTCGTTCTCAGTTAGCAGAATTAGGTTTTGATCCTACAATTTACGATAAATCAATTTCTGAAGTTGAAACATTGTTAGCTGCACAAGACATAATCAATTTAGCAAAATTACTTTCAAAAATTTATGGTTGTTTTTGTCCAGAACAATACGATAATGAATTAAACATTGATGTTCATAAAACAATTACAGCTGTAGAAATCGACCAACAATTACATGAAAATAATGATTCATTAGAAAACTATAGAATAATCTGCTCATTTGGAACCGGTGGTACATCTAGTGGATTAAGTATCTACATGAATCAAAAATATGGGAAAAAAGCAATACATGTAGTGTTCCCAGTTCCAGGTCAAGATGTTGCAGGAATTAGAACAAAAGCAAAGGCAAATGGACTAAAGATGTACAATCCAGATGCATATGCTGCTCAACATGAGGTTGATTTTGGACAAACAAAACATTTGCTAAAATTTTTTGTAGATAAAGGTCACAATATTGGTGAAAGTACAGCACTTGCATTGTATGCTATTTTAGAAATGGTAAGTGATGGGGATAAGGGAAAATTTGTAGTTGTAGTAGCTGACGGTATAGAAAAATATAGAAAAAATTTAGAAGCAATGTCAGCCAATAAGCGTATTCAAGTTTCTTTAGAAGAAGCAGTATCCAGTATTCAAGAATATGATAAAATAATATGGGCCCATCCTTCATATACACCAAAAGAGAAAGGAATTGAAATTATTGCTAAATCTTTAGGCGTAGATAAAGAAAAAATTGTAATACAAAAAGCAAGTACCATCAATCAATTATTATCAACACAACAAATTCCAGAAGAACTAAGCAAAGAACTAGATGGATCTAAAGGTAAATCATTGCTAATTTGTATGGCTGGAAATACATCATTAATGATTGCCCAAATACTTGCAAGTAAAGGCATAGTAACTGAAAGCTTGAATGGAGGTATAACAAATTTGCCTGAAGGACAAGGTAAAAATCCAGGTGAATTTATCAAAGCAGCTACAGAATAAATCTTGAAATGTCTTTCAATTTCTCAACCATTTGCTGATTTAATTATTTCAGGAAAAAAAAGTATAGAATTAAGAAATTGGAATACTAATTTTCGGGGAGAGTTTTTAGTTCATGCTCCATTAAAGATAAGAACGGATGATGTTAAAAGATTAAAAATTAATAAAAAATTTGTTACAGGTTCAATTATTGGTAAAGTTCAGCTTTACGATGTAAAAAAATACAATTCAATAAAAGAAATTACTTTAGATCAAAAATTTCATTTCTCAACAAAAAAATTCCAAACTAAAACTTTTGGATTTTTGTTAAAAAATGCAAAACCGTTAAGAATTCCAATTCCATGGAAAGGTCAATTAGGAATCTTTGATGTAAATTTTCCAAAAACTAAAATCAAAAACAAAGAAATTGTATCAGATATCATAGATGAAGAATATCGTTATCAGTGGATTGGACATCATTAGAAAAATCTAAAATTTCTAAAAAAATTTGGCTAGTATATATAAAGCCATATATAAAGACCCTCGATATGCCTCAAACAAAACCTATTGTTAGTCTAGAAAATGTTGTTGCATCTGCATCAGTAGATCAAAAAATAGATCTTATTGAAATCACTAAAAAATTTCCAGATACAGAATACAATCCAGAACAGTTTCCAGGGCTTGTTTTTAGATTAACTAAACCAAAAACTGCCACATTAATTTTTAGAACAGGAAAGATGGTGTGTACAGGAGCAAAATCTGAAGAGATGGCAATTAAAGCAGTCAATACCGTTGTTCAAATGTTACGAAAAAGTAAAATAAAAATAAAAAAGGATGCAGTAATTACGGTTCAAAATATGGTAGCTTCAATTAATCTTGGTGGCAGAATCCATTTAGAAAAAGCGGCTCGAACTTTAGCTAGAAGTATGTATGAACCAGAACAATTTCCAGGGCTAATTCATAGAATGATTGATCCAAAAACAGTGATATTGTTATTTGCGTCAGGAAAACTAGTGTGTACAGGAGCAAAAAATGAATCAGATGTTTATCGTTCTGTTCACAATTTACATGCGCTATTAGAAGAAAAGAATCTAATGATGTATGATCAATGATTTTGGGATATTTTAAAAATTGACTAAAGATATTTTTGAGGAACAAAAGATCAAATTAACTCCTGAAACAGGCTTTGATTTAGTTGGGATAGATTATTTTGCAGAACCAGGTAATCAATTGTACCTAGTAGAGCATTTTGAAATGTATCAAGATGCTCTAAATGCAAAAAAGGATCGAAAAAATCAGGATGAATATTTTGTGCTTTACAAAGGAACAGGAAATGAATTTTTCTGTAGATAGATTAGAATAATCATAAAACTTTACTAAATTTTACACAATCTCTTATCATTTGGTTTAAAAATCAAAAAATGATGCCTAATGAAACAGTAGATTTAATCGATACATTATATAAAAAGGAAAATCCGGTGCAATCTCAACAAATATCTAAACAAATCATTCGTAATAGCCCAAAGGCAAAATATCAAATTTTTGATGAATCAGAGTTTACACGTGGAAGAGAGGTTCTAGGTGATCTTATTGTACATGGTATGATGGCCTCAGGTGGTACGGATATTGACTGGTTAATTGAACATAGAGGAGGATTCATCATTTTAGAATTCAAGGGATTTCATAATGATAAAATCAACATAGCAAAAGGGCAGATGATAGCATACGAAAAACTACATGAAAAATTAAACATGACAACAAAATGTTATCTTTACGTAGTTGGATGTGATGATATTGATTTTTCTAATCCAGATTCAAAAATATGGATTTTTGAAATGAATCAATGGAAATCAGGTGCAATACCAAAGAATACTACGGATATTTATGGTGAATATGCTGATAAACAAAACAAATTCATCGTTTATCGTGAATACATGAATGAAATTAGTGTAGAAAAATTACGAGATTTGGTAGATTCACATTGGAAAGAATTTGAAAAAATTATGCAGTAAATGAAAATGTAGCAGATTTTGTTTCTTTACCATTATCTACTTTGATTGTATAAGTACCAGATTTTTCCCAGCCATCACCTCCTGCAATTGCTAAGGTTGAAAATTGTCCATCATTTTTCAACGATAATTGTTCTGTCCACACAAGTTTATTGTTTTGATTTTCGATGGAAAGATTTACAGTTCCTATAGAATCCGATACGCCACTGATTGAAATCAAATCCTTTGTGTTATATGATTCTAAATCAGTTTGAATTAATAGTGAAATTTGTATATCACTAGATGAAGTATCAATTTTAGTAATTCCAGTTGTAAAACTGCTGAAAGAAGCTGCTGTAATAATTATTACTAAAGATAATCCAACAATACCAAACATAATTTTTTTATTTTTTGATTTTGAATATGATATTCGTGGCACCTCAGTTAGTAATGATCGAGATTGTTGAATTTGTGAAATAGGAACATCAAGAACTATTGGTTTTTCTTCAACATGAGGAGTTTGAGTAAATTCAGGTTTTTTTCCTAGATATTTTTCAGCTAATTTTCTAACATAATTTCTTTCATAATTACTAATCACCTCATTATTTTCACATGCTCTACAAATTTGCTTTAAAATTCTATCGTCTCCAAAATCCTTATCCAAAAGAGATTTTATATCATCCAATAATGGATTTGTCATGTGTATTTTCACTCAAATTGATTATTTATGAATATATGCCAGATAGCTAATTTGTATAGATTTTTTGTGCTTGAATTATGACTGTTCTAATGTAATCCTTAGCAGTGGAATCAGTAACACCCATTTGCTTTGCTCTTTGGTAGAGATCAATTTCTTTAGGATTTAGTAGATAGCACTTTAAAAGATAGTTTAGTCTATGAGACCTTTTTTCATCACTTTTCATAATTTTATTTTTCTTAGATACTAAAAAGCTCAAAGGATTATGACATAACCAACTATACTATATAGTATCATGAAATTTTAATAAAAACATATGATCTTTTTTAAACAATACTAGGAAAAGAATGGAAATGAAACGAATTGAGGCAACTATTCAAGCAACCAAAATTGGTGCAGTAACTGAAGCAATAAAAGATATTGTTGGAGGATACACCATTCTGGAAGGAAAAGGTAGGGGTTCTGGGGCCAGACAAGAAATGAGATCTGGTAGGGGAACAGGTACTATTACTGCAGAATACAATCAAGTTGCAACTGTTAGTACAGTTGTAGATGATTCTGATGTGGAAAAAGTATCTTCAGCAATTGCAGATGCAGCTTTCACAGGAAAAGGCGGAGATGGAATCATCATCACAACTAATGTTGAAACTGCTCTAAATATCGCATCTAAAAAAAGCGGTTCTGAAGCCCTCTAATTATTTTCTTTCATCAACATACAATATCAATTAATGAAAATTAAACTGCTGAGAGATTAACTACTCTCAGGGCGTATCCTTTTGGAGGACATGTTTTTGAAGGGATGGATTAGTATTACAATTTGAGTATAAAAACAAAGGATTTTGAAGAATTATTGTTGCCCTTCAATTCCCATTAACGTTAGTGTTGATCTAATTTTTGGAATTTTCCTAATCTTCCATGTAATAGTCTCTCGTAGTGCTTCTACTTGGCTTGATTCTACCTTAGCCATAATATCATATGCACCGAAGGTACCATGTACTTCAACAACACCTTCAATAGATTTTAGTTCCGAGATTACAGATTCTTCAGAACCTAACTCACAGTTTATGAGAACATAAGCTGTTGCCAATTATGATTCAAATCCTATTTTCATACATAAAATACACTCTTGAAATATATAAGAATAGTCTATTTACGTAAAAATTCAACATAAAATTTAGTCACATCCTAAACAAATGTAAAGAGATTTTGAATGATTGGTAATATTTCTAAAATGCTGTATATGCATCATTCATAATTTTTTCTAATTCTTCAATATTTTTTGAAAGAGTGATTTTAGAACGCAATTTAGAGCCACCATTCATTCCTTTAGTGAATCTCATGGCTTGTCCCTTGATATTTGCAAATTTGATTTTGTATTGATTTGTGAGATGTAAATAATTAAAAAAAGAATCTAACCGATCTTTGAATGAATATTCATTGTAAGAATTGGTTTTCAAATAATCATTAATTTGTTCAAACAGAAATGGATTACCCATTGCACCTCTGCCAATCATTACATAGTCACAATTAGTAATATCAATCATATTTTTAGCATCCTCAGGAGTCATGATATCACCATTTCCAACAATTGGAATGTTAGAGATTTCTTTTAGTTCTTTGATTAAATTCCAATCAGCGTTACCAGAATATCCTTGACTGACAGTTCGAGGATGAAACGTAATCATTTGAATTCCTTCATCTTCAGCAATTTCAGCAATATCTCGAAAGAGGAATTTACTAGCATCAGTTACACCTGAACGAATCTTTAGAGTAACAGGTTTTTTTACAGCATTTACAAGTGTACTGAAAATTTGCTGAGTTAGATTAACTTCTTGTAATAAAGCACCTCCAGCCATTTGTTGTGTAATATGAGGTGCAGGACATCCCATGTTGTAATCAATTATATCAAAATATGGCTCTACAATTTTTGCTGCCTTTTCTAAAGCAATAAGATCAGATCCAAATAATTGAATTGAAAGAGGACGTTCTTCATCAGAAAATTCAATAAATTCTTGAATAGTTTTCATTCTTTCTTTGAGTTGATTTTCTTTTGCAACAATACTATGAATATTAGTAAATTCTGTAACAACTAAACCAGCACCCATTTTTTTACATTGTAAACGAAGTGCAGCATCACTCACTCCAGCCATAGGTGCCAAAAAAGCCCTACTTGAAAATTTTGGAAGCATAATCAAACTTTACAAACTGAATATATTTATCATTCAAAATGTAATGTCAAAAATCCTATTAATTATCAGGACAACCGTCTAGATCTCTATTACCGTCATAATCCTCAGGATCAAGAGGACACAAATCTTCATCATTGATTATACCATCTAAATCATCATCATGGACAAATCTTTGTTGTTCTGGAGCAGTGTCAGGACAACCGTCATGATCATTGTATTTATTCCATGTTTCTGGATTTGTTGGACATGAATCAATTGCATCATAGTAACCGTCAGAATCAGAATCAATTCTCGTAGGGGCTGTAGATGCTGCAACTAGTACATCAGGACAACCATCTTTGTCAAGATATCCATTAAAGGTCTCTTGCTCGTCAATACATGAATCCCATCTATCATCTATTCCATCGCCGTCAGAATCTGCAAAAAGATACGATGAAACAACAGAGCCTGTGGAATCAGAACAACCGTCTTCATCTTGAAATTTATTGTAATTTTCACGTTCTAATGGACATGCATCTATTCCATCTGGAATTCCATCCATATCGCTATCAATCTTTAAGATGTAATTATCTGGACAACCGTCTTTATCTAAAATGCCATTGAATGTTTCTGGTTGGTTTGGACAATTATCTACATTATCTGAAATTCCATCACCGTCAGAATCAGCGGTGTATCGATTATCAAGAATTTGATCTGGGCAACCGTCTTCATCAAGATATCTATTGAAAGTTTCTCTAGAATTAGGACATTGATCTAAATTACCTGAAATTCCATCACCGTCAGAATCACCAAATGAGTCATAAGTTATACTGTCAGGACATCCGTCTTCATCTTGGAAGCCATTGTGTCTTTCTGCCAATGTTGGACATTCATCATATATGTCAGGAATCAAATCATAATCAATATCAGATAATGCAGATTTAGAAATTCCAGGTATATCAGGACAACCGTCTTTATCCAAGTAATCATTATAGTTTTCTTTTTCATCAAGACATGCATCCCATCTATCATCTATACCGTCACCGTCAGTATCTGGAAACTGATATTGTGTAGTTAATGAGTCAGCAGTATCAGGACAACCGTCTTTATCTTGGAATTTATTGTAATTTTCACGTTCTAATGGACATGCATCTATTCCATCTGGAATTCCATCCATATCTTTGTCATTAGTTAAAATGTAATTATCTGGGCAACCATCTTTATCTAAAATGCCATTGAATGTTTCTGGTTGGTTTGGACAATTATCTAAATTATCAACTATGCCATCACCATCAGCATCAGATGTGAATTTATTGTCTGCAATAGAATCAGGACAACCATCAGTGTCAAGATATTGATTGTAAGTTTCTTTAAAATAAGGACATGTATCAAATTGATTTAAAATTCCATCAAAGTCAGTATCACCAGTTACTACATATTCAACAATATCAGGACAACCGTCATCATCTTGGAATTTATTAAAATTTTCACGTTCTAATGGACATTTATCAACTGAATCAAGAATACTATCATAATCTGAATCAATAAAGCCATTAGATGCTGAACCAAATATATCTGGACAACCGTCTTTATCTAAATATCCATTGTGATTTTCAGGTTCGTTCAAACACTGATCCCATCTGTCATCAACACCGTCACCGTCAGAATCTGGAAAAATATACTTTGAATCTAATACATCAACACTATCTGGACAACCGTCTTCATCCAAGTAAAAATTGTAAGTTTCAGGTTCTAGCACACATGCATCTAGGTTATCAGAAATTCCATCTCTATCAGAATCTCTTAGAGTATAATCATCATCAGGACAACCATCTTTGTCATTAATACCATTGAAAGTTTCTAGTTGATTTGGGCATGAATCCATGAAATCAGGATAACCGTCACCGTCAGAATCGTAAATGACTTGAGCAGTGACAGGAGACAAATCAGGACAACCGTCATCATCTTGGAATTTGTTGTAAGTCTCTTTTACAGTTGGACAATTATCAATATGATCTTCAATACCGTCATAATCAACATCATACCATGGAACAAAATCAGCTGGACAACCGTCAATGTTGTTACCGTATTGTGGATCATAATCTTCTAAAAGATGAGGACAGAAATCTAAATTATTTGGAACACCGTCACGGTCAGAATCAATTGTTTCAACAGCTAAAACACTACTAGGCATCATACCAATTGTAGATGTAAGTAAAAGTAAAAATCCTAAAAGATATTGTTTTTTCATTTCTAGGTAACTCCTAAAGGTCAGGACATCCATCTGTATCTCTGTCACCATCGTAATCCTCAGGATCAAAAGGACACAAATCTTCATCATTGATAAGACCATCTAAATCATCATCATGGACAAATCTTTGCTGTTCTGGAGCAGTATCAGGACAACCGTCCCAATCTAGGTATTTATTCCATGTTTCAGAGCTCGTTGGGCATGAATCTACAGTATCTGGATATCCATCACCGTCAGAATCAGCATATGTAGGTGTAGTTGATTCTGCACCTGGAATATCAGGACAACCGTCTTTGTCTAGATAATTATTATAATTTTCTGGCTCATCAATACATGAATCCCATCTATCTTCAATACCGTCACCGTCAGTATCTGGGAATGTGTATAGTGGATTGATTGCATTGGCACTATCAGGACATCCATCTGAATCAAGATATTTGTTGTAAGTTTCAGGTTCTAGTGGACATGTATCTAAAGTGTCAATAATTCCATCTCTATCAGAATCTAATCTTGAATCATAGCTATCTGGACAGCCATCAGTATCTTGGAATTTATTGTATGTTTCTGATTGGTTTGGACAAGAATCTAGAACATCTGGAATACCATCACCGTCAGAATCAGATGTGGGTTTGTTATCAGCGATATAATCCGGACAACCGTCAGTGTCAAGATATCTATTGTAACTTTCTTTGGCAAGAGGGCATTGATCTAAATCATCATAAATTCCATCACCGTCAGAATCACCAATTGTTTGATAATCAATACTATCTGGACAGCCATCTTCATCTTGGAATTTATTGTATCTTTCAGCTAAGGTTGGACATTTATCTAAATGATCTGCTAATCCATCATAATCAGCATCAAGCATATCACCTGCAGTTGTACCTTTGATATCAGGACAACCGTCTTTGTCTAGATAATTATTATAATTTTCTGGTTGATCAATACATGAATCCCGTCTATCTTCAATACCGTCACCGTCAGTATCTGGAAACTGATATTGTGTAGTTAATGAGTCAGCAGTATCAGGACAACCGTCAGTGTCTTGGAATTTATTATAAGTTTCTTTAGCAGTTGGACATGCATCTATTGTATCTGGAATTCCATCTTGATCTTTATCGTTCTTTAGAATATAATTATCAGGACAACCGTCTTTGTCATCAATACCATTGAATGTTTCTGGTTGGTTTGGACAAGAATCTAGAACATCTAGAATACCATCACCGTCAGAATCAAAAGTGGGTTTGTTATCAGCGATATAATCTGGGCAACCATCTAAATCTTGAAATTTGTTATAAGTTTCAGGACTAAATGGACAAGAATCATTCCGATCTAAAATACCATCATAATCAGCATCACCAGTTATTATAAACTGTAATACATCTGGGCAACCGTCAGTGTCTTGGAATTTATTGTAATTTTCACGTTCTAATGGACATGCATCTATTCCATCTGGAATACCATCATAATCAGCATCTGGAGATTTTAACAAAGTAACACCAGGAACATCTGGGCAACCGTCTTTGTCTAGATAATTATTATAATTTTCTGGTTGATCAATACAGGAGTCACGTCTATCTTCAATACCGTCACCGTCAGTATCTGGAAATTGATATTGTGTAGTTAATGAGTCAACAGTATCAGGACAACCGTCAGTGTCTTGAAATCGGTTATAAGTTTCAAGTTCTAACACACATGCATCTAGGTTATCAGAAATTCCATCTCTATCAGAATCTCTTATAGTAGAAACATCATCCGGACAACCGTCTTTGTCATCAATACCATTGAAAGTTTCTAGTTGATTTGGGCATGAATCCATGAAATCAGGATAACTGTCACCATCAGAATCGTAAATGCCTTGAGCAGTGACAGGAGACAAATCAGGACAACCGTCATCATCTTGGAATCTGTTGTAAGTCTCTTTTACAGTTGGACAATTATCAATATGATCTTCAATACCGTCATAATCTGCATCATACCATGGAACAAAATCAGCTGGACAACCGTCAATGTTGTTACCATATTGTGGATCATAGTCTTCTAACAAATTAGGACATTGATCCAAATTATTTGGAACACCGTCACGGTCAGAATCAATTGTTTCAACAGCTAAAACACTACTAGGCATCATACCAATTGTAGATGTAAGTAAAAGTAAAAATCCTAAAAGATATTGTTTTTTCATTTCTAGGTAACTCCTAAAGGTCAGGACATCCATCTGTATCTCTGTCACCATCATAATCCTCAGGTTCTAGAGGACACATGTCATTTTCGTTGATAATATTATCTAAATCAGCATCATGTTTGTATCTTGATTGTTCTGGTGCAATATCTGGGCAACCGTCTTTATCATTGTATTTATTCCAAGTTTCTTTTTCATTTGGACACATATCAATCTCATCGTTTATGCCATCTCCATCAGTATCAACTCTTAGATTTCCAGTTGGTACTGCATCAGGACAACCGTCATAGTCAACATATCTGTTCCAAACTTCATCTTGTTGTGGGCACATGTCCATTACATCTGGAACACCGTCACCGTCAGAATCTGGTTGAGTGTCATTACTATCAGGACAACCGTCATCATCTTGGAAACCATTGTAAATTTCAGCAACTAAAGGACAATCATCATAAATATCGTTAATGCCATCATTATCTGAATCAACTACAAATGATGTAGATACAGAATCAGGACAACCGTCATCATCTTGGAATTTATTATAAGTTTCTTTAGCAGTTGGACATGCATCTATTGTATCTGGAATTCCATCTTGATCTCTATCGTTCTTTAGAATATAATTATCAGGACAACCATCTAAATCAAGAATTCCATTATAGGTTTCTGGTTGGTTTGGACAATGATCATTATAATCATTAATTCCGTCACCGTCAGAATCTGGAGTACCTTTGTTATCTGCTACATTGTCAGGACAGCCATCCAAATCTTGGAATTTATTATAAGTTTCAGGAACTAGCGGACATTCATCCAAGTTATCAACAATTCCATCAAAATCCGTATCTAAACTAGTAATATAATCAGGATAGTCTGGACAACCGTCATCATCTTGGAATCCATTGTATCGTTCTCTAACAAGAGGGCATTGATCTAGAGAATCTATAATATCGTCGCCATCAGAATCTGCTTCAGTAGGGTTATCAGGACAACCATCTTGATCAAGATAGCGATTCCATGTTTCAGAAGTTGAAGGACATTGATCTAATGAATCTCTAATACCGTCGCCATCAGAATCTAAAACAGCGACGTCAGGGCAACCATCTTGATCAAGATAGCCATTTACAGTTTCTGCAGATAGTGGGCATTTGTCATTCAAGTCAGTAATTCCATCACCATCATAATCTTGTCCAAATAATCTAGATACTGTATCTGGACAACCGTCATCATCTTGGAATATATTGTAAGTTTCTTTAGCAGTTTGACATTGGTCTAAATTATCTGGAATTCCATCCAAGTCTCTATCACCTGAAGAGGTAGTATCAGGACAACCGTCTCTATCAAATACACCATTGAAAGTTTCTGGTTGGTTTGGACATAAATCAGAATAATCATTTATTCCATCACCATCAGTATCTGGAATACCTTTATCAGAACCTACAAATTCAGGACAACCGTCTAAATCTTGGAATTTATTATAAATTTCTTTTACTTGAGGACATTGATCAATACTGTTAGGAATTCCATCAAGATCAGAATCAACATCACTTGAATACGGAGGAATATCAGGACAACCGTCATCATCTTGGAAGCCGTTGTATCTTTCTGGATCTAATGGACATGTATCATTAACATCCATAATTCTATCACCATCAGCATCATTTAGTGTACCATCAAATAATGGCATGGAGTCTGGACAACCATCATAATCGGCAAATCTATTGAAAGTTTCTGGTTGGGTTGGGCAAATATCAAATTGATCAGCAATTCCATCACCGTCTTTATCATTAAATGAAGTGTCTAATGCAATATCTGGACAACCATCTGTGTCTCTGTAACCGTTATACACTTCAGGTTCTGTTGGACAAAAATCAATTTTATCTTGAATGCTATCATTATCAGTATCTACAAAATTAAAATTATTAACTAAATCTGGACAACCGTCTTCATCTTGGAATTTATTATAAGTTTCAGCACTTAGTGGACATTTATCTACTGCATCTAAAACTCCATCTCTATCTCTGTCACCTGAACCATAAGTATCAGGACAACCATCTCTATCATCAATACCATTGAAAGTTTCTGGTTGGTTTGGACAATTATCTATCAAGTCAATAATTCCATCACCATCAGTATCTGGTGCCCCTCCAGCTCCACTTCCTGAAAGCGTGTCTGGACAACCGTCTTCATCCTGGAATTTATTGTAAGTTTCTTTAAGATTTGGACATTGATCTATATGATCCTCTATTCCATCAAAATCTTCATCATACCATGGTACAAAATTAGAAGGACAGCCATCAATTGCTCCTTCATAATCTTCTTGTAAATTAGGACATACATCTATAGAATCATCAACACCGTCTTTATCAAAGTCCTCAGCAGCAAAAATTGGATTAATGGGCATACTAGTTAATGTCGCTACAAGTAAGAATAGGAAAGATAAAGAGTGTATTTTTTTCAAGGCCTAAAAATACGTCGAAGATCCAGTTATTAAATCTCACTATGGAATCAACTAGAATTATCAACAGATTTAAGAAAAGTTTCCATGTTAGACAAAAAAACTCGATCATTTAAGTAAACCAAAATACGATCTGAACTCATGAGTTGTTCTGGAGAAACTGTTGAAGAAGAAGAGCAATTACTTCAGATCAAGCCAGCAATATCTGCACAATTAAAAAAAGCAAAGTATGGTGTTGCAGATCACTCAACTGTAGGACTATGTCATTGGACAAAAAAATCATTCAAACATGAAGGGAGTTGTTACAAACACAAGTTTTATGGAATTTCGACCCATAGATGTATGGAATTTTCTCCTGCTGGTATGTATTGTGAAAACAGATGTGTGTATTGTTGGAGACCAATGGAATTTTATGATTCAATGCAAATGAAACCAGAACAAGTTGCAGAGCCTGAACAAATTTTAATAAAATTAATGGCAGAACGAAAAAAATTGATCAATGGATTTTATGGGGATTCAAGAAATGATAAACAAAGATTAGATGAATCATTATTGCCTGCCCATTACGCTATTTCTCTTTCTGGAGAACCTACAATGTATCCAAAACTTCCAGAATTAATTAAATATCTAAAAACATTTGAAGCAACAAAATCAATTTTTCTTGTAACAAATGGACAAGAGCCAGATATGATTCAAAAATTACAAGATGAAGATGCATTGCCAACACAATTGTATCTATCAACAAATGCTGCAGATTATGAATCATTTATGAGAATAAACAAACCAAAATATGATGATTCGTGGGAAAGATGGAATAGAACACTTGACATGTTAAAGAATTTGAAAACCAGAACAGTGTTAAGAATTACTTTGATTAGAGATTACAATGACCAGAAAGAGTCAATTCCAGCATTTGCTGAAATGTTTAGAAAAGCAAGTCCACATTTTATTGAAATTAAATCATACATGCACATTGGACGTTCAACTAATCGATTAGAACATGCAAATATGTTGGAAATGGAAGAAGTAAAAAGTTTTAGTGAAGAAATTGCTAAACAAAGTAAAATATTTTCAATAATGGATGAAAGTATTGTTTCAAGAATTTCAATATTGCAAAATAATGAACGATTTATAGATCGTTTTATTCCTACTTATGCAAATACCATTTAGAAAATTTTTTCAATGCTTTGAATCTATGGGATAATTCATTTTTGTTATTCATTTCAGCAAATGTTTTTACTGAATTATTTGGAATAAAAATAGGATCATATCCCCAACCTTTTCCTTTTAGAGTTTTAGATATTTTTCCATTTAGTTTTCCTTCAAATGACTGTAAATTTGTTTTATCACAATAAGTAATAATTGAAATAAAATTTGCTTTTCTGTTATTTTTTAATAAATTAAGAATTCCTTTATTCCCAATTGTTTTGAAAACATATGATGAATATGGACCAGGAAATCCATCAATTGAGTCTATGAACAAACCATCATCTTCAATTATGATAGGTTTTTTGAATTTAGAAAATGCATCTCTCGCTTTGGCCATTGCAATATTATGAAGTGAGTTTGATTGAATTTCTTCCAAATTAGATTTAAAAAATCCAAGATTGATTCCTAGAGAATCCAAAATAATCTTTGCTTCTTGATATTTGTGATTATTAGATGATACAAAAAATAGATCAAACGACTTGTGCATATCTTCCACGACTTTCTATTTCTGAGACTAGTTTAGTTATTTTGGCATAGTAGGCATGGCCAACTATAGATTTGTACCCACTTAGGAAATTTTTCCATGAAGATAGCATGATTTTGGCATGAGCACTGTTGAGAATTTCTTTGATTAATCTCAAGTCAACGGCATGATCTTCAGGTTTCATTGTAGTTTGAGATAATCCAAAATCAACCACAAATACAATATTTTGAAATAAAATAAAATTTGAGGTTGTTAAATCACCATGCATAACTCCATTCTTATGTAAAGTACCAACCAATTTTCCAATATCCTTGGATAGTTTAATAATTTTTGATTCAGATAAATCATGTACAGGTTTTCCAGGAATTTCTTGCATAGTAATGGATGTTTTTTTTAAATTTACAAAGTAAACAAGAGGTGTTGGTATTCCAAATGATTTTACAAGTGAGAGCATTTGAGATTCTTTGATAGTTCTTTGTTTACGAATTTTTGAATCTAATGAGAAGTTTCTATATGTTTTAATTTTTCTAATTTTTAGAATTGCGTTAGAATTTTGCCATTTAGTTTGATAGATATCTGCTTCAGCACCTTTTTTCACTAATTTCATTAACATTATATCCAGATGAATTCAATAAAAATTAATCATGGATAAGGGGGAGAAAAGAATCAAACAAGAAGATTGTAGTGAAGATAAGTTAGGTGCAGGAATTTTAACATTAACAAATAAGAGATTAGCATTTGATAAAACCAATGCAAGAATAATGGATTTTTCTAAACGTTTTGGAGATACTGTTTTAGATATTTCATTAGATAAAGTAACAAAGACGTGGAAAGAAGGATTATTTATGAAAAAAGTATGTTTTACAGCAAAAATGGATGAAGGTGAACAAACTTTCAAGTTTGGAGTTTTCAATACTAAAAGTTGGGTCAAAATTATTGAACAGACTATTAGTGAAAACAAAAATCAATAATCAATTTTAACAGAATCTAATCTCCAAGATTGAGTAACAAAGGTGTCTTTTAGTTCTACACCTGATTTTATTGTAGATTCCAGCAAACCAGTCCAACAAATTTGACTTCCACAATCACCAGCATATTGTAATGGGACAACAAAAAATTTACAACCATGTCTTTTACAAACATCTTTCAACATTGCAGATAATCGTTTGTTAGCTGCAACTCCTCCAACAATCATTAATTCTTTTTTTCTTGTAAATGATAAAGCACGTTCTACTGCCTCACTAATCATAGCAAATGCTGTTTCTTGAAGAGAATAACAAGCATCTACCTTACTTTGTATTGCAATAAATTTTGTTGCAGATAATAATCCAGAAAAGGATACATCGTTGCCTTTTACGGAATACGGTAAAGAGATATAGTTTGAAGATGTAGATGCTAACTCTTCAATATTTTTTCCACATGGGGATGCAAATCCAATTGAACGTCCAAATTGATCCAGTAGTTGACCTAAAGTAATATCCAATGTTTCTCCAAATACTCTCCATTGTTTATTTAGAAATGCCAAAATCATAGTGTGTCCTCCAGAAACCAAAAGTACCAAAGGGTTGGTTGAGCCAGTTAGTAATTTTCCTAACTCAATATGTCCAATTGCATGATTTACTGGATATATTGGAATTTTGTAGTAAGAAGAAAGGGATCTAGCAACTACTGCACCTACACGTAGACATGGACCTAAACCTGGTCCTGCAGCATATGAAATAATATCTAAATCTTTGACTGTAACATTTGCTTCTTGAAGACACTCAGAAAGTACTGTAGAGCTATTCTCAATATGATGACGAGATGCTTCACGAGGATGAATCCCTTCTCCCTCTGCAGGACGATAAATTTTTCTAACATCTGAAAGAATTTTTCCTTTCTTTCCATGTTTTTCAATTATAGCACAAGAAAATGTATGAGCAGTGCTTTCAATTCCCAACCCTAGCATATTACCCACGACTTAATGTAGAAACAATTTTGATAACATCGCCATTTTTGAGTTTTTGATCTCCACTAATTCTTTGTTTAGTTTTACAATCTATTGCATGTAAGAATCCCTTTGCAATATCTGCATGAATTAATCCCGCCAAATCTTTAGCAGTAGAATCTGGTGGAACTAATTTTGTATCAGGTAAAATAACGCCATCTTTGTTAGTTAGTTTTGTCTCATCTTCTACAGGATATACAACGATAAATTTTAGTGAATCAAAAACTGCAGTGTTTAAAATTTTTTGAATACCAGTTGAATGAATCTTTGAAAAAACAGATTTGACTAAATCAAGTGCTTTTTGTTGCGGTGGAAGAATTTCTTTCCCTTCAACAAGAGTAAATCCTTCATCGCCAGGAGAATAATTTACAATTCCAGCTTTTGATGCTTTTCGTAAAAGTAATTCAGTTTCTGCACTACATAGAATTACATTATCAGAAATTTTTTTAATAATATCAAGATCTTGACAAAGATCAGCTTTGTTTGCTGCAATAATCATAGGTTTTGTATTTTTTCTTAATTCTTTAACAAAAGTTTCAATGTCATTTTCTTTCCATTCTTTTGGATTTTTGGTCATGAAACCTAATTTTTGAAGAATTTCTTGAACTTGATAATCTTTTATTCCCAATCCAGAAAATCTTTTTGCTATACCATCAGTTAGTTTTGCTCGTTTTTGCTCTATTTCCCTAATAATCTTATCCCATTCTCTTTTTAAAATATCTGCAAACCATTGATCAAATTCATCTTGTACAAAAGATATATCTTCTAATGGATCATGAGTTCCAACTGGAACAGATTGTCCTTGAATATCAGTTGTTCCTGCAATATCAACAACATGAATTAAAACTTCAGCTTGTCGTGCATCATCAAGAAATTGATTTCCCAATCCTTTACCTTCATGTGCTCCTGGAACTAATCCTGCAACATCAATGAGTTTTACAGGAATGAAACGTGTACCATTTACACATAATTTATTTTCATGTTTGATTTTAAAATGTTTGCAAGCACAATCTGCTTGAACATATGCTACTCCCACATTAGGTTCAATTGTTGTAAAAGGAAAATTTCCTATTACAACAGGTGTTTCAGTTGCAGCTGAGAAAAATGTAGATTTACCAACATTTGCTTTTCCTAGTAAACCAATTTGCAATACTGTCAAAAATCTAATTCTACTTATTAGTATTACAGAAATCATTTAATCTAGTTAGTTATGATTTCATATCATGTCTATTGTAATTACAGGTAATCCAGGTGTTGGAAAACATACGATTACACAACAAATTGCAGACAGAATGAAATTGTCAATAATTGATATTAACAAAATTGCAAAAGATTCAGGGCTTTTTGAAAAAAATGACGATACAAATGATATAGATGTTGAAAAACTAGAAAAAATACTTGAACAAAAAATTTCTGAAAATAATGTAATTGTAGGACATTTGGCCCCATATGTTTTAAGAAAAAATCAGGTAAAGACAATGATAGTGTTAAGAAAAAGTCCTTATGATTTGATTCCAGTTTACAAAGATAGAAGATACTCTGATAAAAAAATCATAGATAATACAGGTAGTGAAATTTTAGGAATTATAGCAAATGATGCAATTACTAAATTTCAAGAAAAAACATTTCAAATTAACGTCAGTGGAAAAACAGTTGTAGAAATGCTTGAAAAAATTATGAGTATAATTGTGAATAAAGAAGGAAATGAGGAAGTAGATTGGCTTGATTTAGTGACAAAAAATAATGATTTAGGAAAATTTTTTGTTAATTGATTAAATAACGCCTTTGAATTTGTGTAATTACTTGTTTGAAATCTCAAAAACAGATTTAGCTGGTAGAATTGGTACTCTCTATACAAATCATGGAAAAATTGAGACTCCAGCTTTTGTTCCTGTTATTCATCCTGTCAAACAAACAATCCCATCTAAAAAAATTCGAGAAATTGGTTTTGATTTAGTAATTACTAATGCATACATTACAAGAAACAGCTATGGTGATGATGCTATTGAGAAAGGGATTCACAAAATAATTAATTTTGATGGAGGAGTCATGACAGATTCCGGAGGATATCAAGTTCTCGAATATGGAGATGTTGATGTATCACCACTAGAGATGGCGAATTTTGAAAAAGGAATTCTAACTGATTTTGCTATTCCGTTGGATAAACCAACAGGATATGGAATGCCAATTAAAAAAGCAGAAGCATATGTGAAACATACTCTAAAAGTTTCAAAAGAAACTCTTGACGGAAGAGCAGATAATGGTCAAATTTGGATTGGACCTATTCAAGGAGGAGAACATTTTGATTTGGTTGCAAAATCTACCAAGAGTTTAGTAGACATGGGATTTCAAATGCTTGCATTAGGAAGTCCAGTTGAATTTATGGAGTCATATGAATATAGATTATTAGCACAAATGATAGTTGCTGCAAAAAAACAGATGCCACATTCGATTCCACTTCATCTTTTTGGTGCAGGTCATCCTCTCACAATACCATTTGCAATAGCATTAGGCTGCGACACATTTGATTCAGCATCATACATGCTTTATGCAAAACAACTAAGATACATCACTGATGATGGTACACGATATTTAGCAGATATTTCCATATTTCCATGCAATTGCGAAATATGTTCAAAATACACTCCTGATGAATTTCGTCAATTAGAAGCAACTGAAAAAATCAATCAATTGGCAATTCATAATCTGTATGCAATCAAGCTAGAAGTTGACAAAGTCAAACAAGCAATTCATGAAGGAAGATTATGGGAATATGTAATTAAAAAGGCAAGAGCTCATCCCAAACTATTTGAAATGATTGAAGTAATGACTGAAAATTATGAATTTCTCGGTTTAAGCACTCCTAAATTCAAAGAGCGAGCTATTTTCCTATTCAGTAAAGAGGATCAGTATAGACCAGAAGTTATATCATTCCATAAAATGGTTAGAAAGTTCAAATCAAAGAAAAAGAAATTAATCATTACCAAAGAATCCAGTACAAAGCCAGGATATCTTTCTCGTGAATATAGTGGACTAAAAAAGAAACTCAAAGATTTTGAAGCATTCCAAGTGTGTCAATATAATCCACAATTAGGATTAATTCCAATTGAAATTTCAGACATATTTCCAGCAGCTCATCATGAAACTTCGAGAATAGATTTTGAACCAAGTGAGTTTCCTACGTTTGAAAAAACATGGAATGATTTCTTTTCAAACAATAAATTTTCAGAAATACATTATGATAAAGAAGATAAATTCCTAAAATATTTCATAAAAAATTTACCAAAAGACATCAAGAAAAAATCTTTTGTGTAATTAAAAATAAGAAAAAAGAATGTGCTAAAAGATGCTGCTTATAGAGCGGCGTCTTCTGCCCAACCTTTAATGAAGATACCGTTTTTGTGAAGAGGTACTGGTTGTCCAGCTGTGTAATTCATTGGTCTCATCCAAAAGATTGATTTTGTTGGACATACACCTATGCATGCACCATCAGAAATACATCTTTCTGGGTAGAAAACAAATGCTTTACCTCTCTTCCAGCCTTCAACAGGTTTGACTCTAAGGACATCAGGACCAAGAGTTGTACAGATTTCTACACATAGTGCACATCCGATACATCTTTGTTCATCAATGTCTGGAAGTATTGCTATTGGCATTACAATGTTAAGATTGATTGGTGACTATTTAAACCATGATTGAAATTCATAACCCTGTTATGAAAATGATCGAGTAAAAATTCATGCGCAGAAATTAGATTAAGAAATTTAAAAAACAAAAAGATGACGTGTAGTGTACGTTTATTTTCTCATTGCATCTATTTGACCAGAAGTTACCCAGTCAAGTAGTTCTGCTGAAGATGGATTAAGGTCTGCTTTTTTATTCATCAGATTGTTAACCCAGATCCAGTTAATTTGGTTTAGAAGTACTTTATTTCCTTCATCGCCTGCACGAGTTTTTGCTACGACAGCTTGATCTTGTTGAGCTATCCATTCTGCATAGGTTCGTCCCATGAGAATCAAATCTTAGCTTACACTAATTAAAGCTTTTGTAGATTACATGATAGACATAATGATCGGATTCACCCTGAGAAGGTTTTAACATAGATAAAAATTCATTTTAATTCTTGGATGTTAAAGTTTTAGGAGCGGCAAATGAAGTTGGCAGATCGGGTTTTTTGGTTAATTGTAATGGAACAAAATTATTACTTGATTATGGGGTAATGTTTGGACGAAGAGGCTCACCACCAAAATACCCTCTACATGTGAAACCTAAAGATTTGGATGCAATTATTATCACTCATGCCCATTTAGATCATTCAGGTAATGTACCATCACTTTTCGTAAGTGGAAATACAGACGTTTACGCCACACCCCCAACATTTGATCTTTCAAAATTATTAATCGATGATATGTTAAAAATTGAAAAAAATGCACATCCGTTTGATTTACCTGAATTAAATAATATGATGAAAAACGCCAAAGAGATAGGATATAAACAAAAAGTAACCAAAGGAAATGCAACTTTTGAATTCAGAGAATCAGGACATGTAATTGGTGGAAGTACTGTATTAGTAGAATCAGAGGGAAAACGATTATTCTATACAGGTGATATTAAAACAAATGGCTCAAGGATGCTTCGAGAGATGGATATGGACATAGGGGAAATTGATATGCTGATTACTGAGAGTACTTATGCAAAAACAGAGCAAAAGCCAAGAATAGAATCAGAAACTGAATTGATAGAATTTGCAAATGAGGTAATGGATAGAAAAGGAATATTATTTATTCCATCATTTTCAGTTGAACGTTCTCAAGAGGTTGCTTGTATTTTACGAAGTGCTAATTTCAAACACAAAATCATAATGGATGGAATGGCACTAAAAGTAAATGAAATAATATTTAGACACCCAGAATATCTAAGAGATCCTAAAGTATTTTCTGATGCAATCAATAGTGCAACTGCAATAAGAGAACATGCAGAAAGAAAACGTGCAATGGGTGAACCCTGTGTTGTTATATCTCCAGCTGGTATGTTAGTTGGAGGAAATGCAGTATATTATTTACAAGAATTATCTTTTGATAGTAAAAATGGAATAGCTCTAGTATCTTATCAAGGAGAAGGTACTCCAGGTAAAAAATTACTAGATACAGGAATGGTTTCAAGTAGAGGTAAAGAGCTCAAGGTTCAAGCAGAAGTTAAACAGTTTCAATTTTCAGGACATGCAGACAGAAAAGAATTGTTTGAGATGATTAAAAAAATAAAAGGAAATCCAAAGGTATGGACAGTGCACGGGGATTCTGAATCATGTGAGATGTTTGCTCAAGAAATTCATGAAAAATTTGGTTTTGAAACATATGCACCGGCAGTTAATGATGAAATAACTGTCTGAGATGCAAAATAATTATACAATAAATGTTGAAAACTCAATTAACAGTGGTCAAGTGTTTCTTTGGAGAAAAAATGGTAATTATTGGTATGGGATCAATGGGCAAGATATTCTAAAAATAAGTGATTCTGGAAGTATAAGATCATATCAAAATATCAAAACAGATTTTTTTAGAAAAAGAGACAATATTGAAAAAATCATAAAATCAATTTCAAAAGATAGTATAACAAAAAAGGCTGTAAAACAATATGCAGGATTAAGAATACTTGAACAAGATCCGTTTCAATGTTTAATTTCATTTATTACATCATCAAACTCTAACATTCAGAAAATAAAAAGTAGTTTAGAAAAAATGTCAAAAAAGTTTGGAATTAAAGTAAAATTTGATAATCAAGAATTTTTTTTATTTCCCAAACCAGAGAAACTTGCAAATGCATCTATTAATGAAATTAAAAGTTGTGGAGTTGGATATCGTGCCAGATTTATCAAAGAAGCAGCAAACAGAACAGTTTTAGAAAAAATCAATTTTGAATACCTGAAAAAATCTAGTTATCAAGACGCTAAAGATGAAATTTGTCTAATTCCAGGAGTGGGAAATAAAGTTGCAGATTGTGTTTTGTTATTTTCATTAAATAAATTAGAATCATTTCCTTTAGATAGATGGATGATTAGAATATTAGAAAAATATTATTCAGATAAATTTCAACTAAAAACTAAAACCATAACAGAAAAACAATATGGAATTTTACACGAAAAAATTGTAAACCATTTCGGTCCTTATGCAGGGTATTCACAACAATTTCTTTTTAAAATGGAGAGAGAAAATTACCAAAAAAAGTGGCTGTAAACCCTTAAAATGGTAATTAATTTTTAGGTTTTTGGGCCTATGGCGCAGCATGGATAGCGTGTTGGACTTCTAATCCAAAAGTCAAGGGATCGAAGCCCTTTGGGCCCA
>JAPFBP010000083.1 GCA_029250275.1 Candidatus Nitrosopumilus sp.
TCTTTGCATGGCTCAAGTGTGGATTTCATAGAACCCGAATCAGATATGAGAGATTAGCAGAAAATTATCTTGGGTTGATTTACATCGCATCATTTCTGATGTATTGTAGGGTTTTAAGATGAGTTGACTGTATATGGTATGCAGAGTATTTATAATTTGGACAATTATATCCATTTCTATATAAGTTAATTAAAATAATGCTGCTTGGTTTTGTTTTTGATTAATTATTGATCAATTTCCTGTATAGTCAAACAAAAAACAGAATGTAATTATCTTCTTAGACAGTCTTTTTTTTATCTTCTAAACTCCAACACGCTTAAGTTTCATGCGTAAATTATGAGATCATGGGCTTATTTTCAAGAAAGAAAAAACTAACTAAGGAAGACAAAAAAACACTAGAAAAAGCTAGAGAAGAGCTTTAAAAAATTAAAAAACATAGAGATAACAATGGTGTTCCACAATTTGATCAAGAACATAAAAGAGAAGACACATGAGAGCGGGCAATGCACACTATGATGTTATTTCTCATATCATATTCGAGCTTCACTAAATGACAGTTGGTTATTGCAACATGCAACAAAATGTCGCTCAGTCTTACAGCTGCCTTTACAGTGTGGTGTGATTTACAATATGGTCAAAAATAGATGGTTTCTATACAGCCATTTTGAAGTGACAAGGTATAATAATTCAATTAATACTTTGAAAAAAGTTATGCAAAGTTCAAAAAATTATTTGATTGCAATTTTATCATTCTCATTAATTTTAATCGGTATCGACTCTGCATTTGCACAAGAGGCTTTTCTTGAGGGGATCTATATCCCAACAGGTGATGCACTAAAAGAATTTGCAGTTAGTGTTGCAGACAGTACCCCAAAAATCATTGCAGCGGTAATTTTGCTTATAATTGGTTTTATAGCTGGTAAAGTAGTAGGAAGAGTTACAACTAAAGCTGCAACAAACATACTTCAAAAAACTAGTCAGAAAAATCAAGAACTACAAATTATAGATGGTGTATACAGTAAATTTAACTCGGTAAAATTAATTTCTGCCACAATTCGTTGGTTTGTATATCTATTTTTCATAGTTGCAGCAGTTAACGCATTACAATTTGAACAATTATCCTTTGCACTCACAAGCCTATGGTTCTGGGTTCCTAACCTCCTTGCATTCGTATTAATTGTTGTAATCGGCTCTATCATTGTTAACTTTGTTAGCAAATGGATTGAACACCAATTATTAGATCATCAGATTGCCAGCCCAAGAATTATCATATCTGTCATTAAAGTAGTTATTTACGGCATAGTATTTGCAATAGGTTTCACACAACTAGGTGTTGGTGAGACTATAATTCCAATTCTAGTATCTGCATTTGCATGGAGTATTGCCATTGCTATAGGTGCATCAATTGCAGTCGGATTAGGATTTACATTAAAAGACTTGTTACCTGCATCAATAATGGGCGCGTCAATTCAACGCTCTATTCTTAAAGTAGGACAAAAAGTCAAAATTGGTGAAGTTACAGGAACTGTCACTGCATCACATTTGCTTCATGTCATTGTAACAAATGATAGAAATGAAAGCATTGTAATTCCAACAAAAACATTGATGAATCAATCAATTACAATTTTTAACTAGATTTTTTCACCAAGATCAAATTATTACCATCTTCATTACTTTAGAAAAACTAAACTTACAATCAAGTCCATCTTAAGAAAATACGTTATACAAATTGTCCTTTGAAAATGTCTGAATATGACACAATCAGATTAATCAAGGAATTGTTCAGGGAATGGCATTGATAATAGATTCAAATGGGAATCACAGAGTTTTAAAAAATTCTACTTGCCTATAATTATCTGAACTCTAAATCCTTAAGTTAATAGAAAATTTAGAAAATTATGGAAGATGAAAATAGTGCAGATATGTGGAATAACAAAGGCTATGCACTGTACAAACTTGGCAAAAATAATGAGGCAATCACATGCTATGATAAAGCAATAGAGATTGAACCAAAAAATTCAAGTGCATGGAATAACAAAGGCTATGCACTGTACAAACTTGGCAAAAATGATGAGGCAATCACATGCTATGATAAAGCAATAGAGATTGAACCAAAAAATTCAAGTGCATGGAATAACAAAGGCTATGCACTGTACAAACTTGGCAAAAATGATGAGGCAATCACATGCTATGATAA
>JAPFBP010000084.1 GCA_029250275.1 Candidatus Nitrosopumilus sp.
AAAAATAGAATTAAAAAAATTGAAATAAATTAATCATTCTCTTCTTTGAATATTCTAATTGCCTCTAAATGAGAGCAATTGGCCTTCAACCCCTTTCCATGATGAAATTTAAAGAAATTTTTGAACCCAGGACATTCGCAAGTATTAGATGTTACAAAATATGATTTTCCAGGATCAGTTGAAGATTTTATTTGAAACAAATCTTCTTCAATTTTTACTACACCTCCACTTTCAACAAGTTTTTTGGCTTTTCTAATCGTATTAGCACTCATACGAAATCTAACCAATCTCAAAGTTTTATCTGTTATTTTTCATAAATTCATAAAATCTTTGGATAATCTGATCGCATATAGTGAATAGACGAGAGATTTGCTTTTCTGCCTAAGTAAAGCCTAGAATTCGTTTCACTCTCGTCTGTTTTTAAATTATATTTTGTACTCGACCTATTTTCCCAGAGTCTAATTCAACTTTAATTCCATGAGGGTGTAAATTACTAGAAGTAAGAATTCGCTTAACCTTTCCATCGGTCAGTTTTCCTGTACGCTGATCTTGTTTTTGTACTATCTGCACCATAATTCCAATAGTAATTTTATCTCTTAAAGGAATAATACTCATATTGTTTAGCAACAATCAAAGATTCTAAATCTTTGTATTATAAAATAAAAGAGTTTTGAAAATTACTCAAAACGGTATTTCTAATTTTGTTTGTGGTTTTGGAAACAATCTCTGCAATAAACAGGTCTGTCTTCTCGTGGTTTGAATGGCACTTGACATTCATTTCCACAGTCCCCACATTTTGCATTATGCATTTCACGTGGTCTGTCGTCGCGATTACCAAATCTAGAAGAACCTCTATCTCCACCAAATCCGCCAGATCTTCCACCGCTAGATCGTCCACCAAATCTACTACCACCTTCTCTTGGTGCAGGTTTATGATTTTGGAAGCAATCTCTGCAATAAACAGGTCTGTCTTCTTTTGGTTTGAATGGTACTTGACATTCATTTCCACAATCACCACATTTTGTGGTGTGCATTTCTCTGTCTTCTCTATTAAAGGACATATCTTTCAAATATGGATATTATTATACAGTAATAAACTGTGGGAAAAAACATCTATTGTTATAAACTAATTAGTCACATTCAGATTATTGGGGATGAAAAAGTATGTTGCCACAAGAATGGTAACAATGTTTGGAGTTTTGATGATCACGCTCCTAATTACAATTGCATTAGTAGGCTCCAATATGGACATTATTCTAAAACAGGGGATTGTCTTTCAAGTGAGATCTGAAATAACAGAGAATCCAGCCATTGCAGAGAGTTTCTCATCAGTGAATGAATTTGAGGATTTTATTCAAAATCAGATTAATCAAAGAATAGAGGTTTTAGGGCTTGATGAGCCGTGGTATTCACCTCAAAGAATCGGAGTAACCATGTACAAGATAATGTTATTAGATTTTGGACATGCAACATTTCTCACTAGTGATGAAGGATCTTCGGATGTAAAAGACATATTGTTTGAAAAGCTTCCAAGAACAGTTTTGTTGTTTACTACAGCAACTATAATCATATCAATTATAGGAATTTTTCTAGGTGCTTTATCAAGTAGTAAGGTAGGATCAAATATTGATAGAATTACATCTAGTTTTGCAATAATTAGTTCTAGTTTTCCTGTATGGTGGATAGGAATGTTGATGATATTCTTATTTGCATTTACATGGCAAATATTTCCTGCAAGGGCAACACCCGACATCTCATCAACAGACCCTGCATATATTGGATCATTGCTATATCATATGGCATTACCATTAATTACAATTGTAATGATTGGGTTTGGATCATGGGCGTATTTAGTAAGAAATTTCATGGTAGGAATAATGCAAGAAGACTTTATCATAGCAAAAAAAACTATTGGGATTAAACAAAAAAAAATAATTTATAGTCATGCATTAAAAAATGCAGCCCCGCCAATTGTTACAATATTAGCATTGAGTTTATCAGGATCTCTGGGAGGAGCAATTATCACAGAAGCTGTTTTTGATTGGCCAGGAATGGGAAGATTGTATTTTGAAGCAATTACAGTAATGGACCTGCCAGTGATTATTGGTGCAACATATCTACTTACAGTATTTTTCCTAATCAGTATATTCATTGCAGATTTACTTTATGGTTATTTTGATCCTAG
>JAPFBP010000057.1 GCA_029250275.1 Candidatus Nitrosopumilus sp.
AGAAAGTATTGTTTCAACTCCAATGAATAATATCAGAAAAGCATCAGAGCAAGGCAATCCGGAGGTTGTAGAGTTAGCAAGTAAACTATTTGACTATAAAAAACAGAGTCAAGTAGACTAGGATTATATTTTACCTAAAGAAAATTTCACTATGTCATTTCCAACTAGACGTCTACGTCGACTGAGAACATCAGATAAGATGAGAGAACTAGTTCAACAGACCACTCTTTCTCCAAAAGATTTCATTTGTCCAGTATTTGTTCAAGAAGATTTGAAAGAAAAAGTCAAGATTGAATCAATGCCAGAAATAGAAAGATTACCATTAAGTGATGTTAATGATGAAATTGCAGCAATAATAGATTTGGGAATTCCGGCAATCATGATATTTGGAATTCCATCTCAGAAAGATGAAGCTGGAAGTTCAGCTTTTGACGATAATGGAATTGTTCAAAAAGCAATTTCTCAAATCAGAAAAAAATTTGGGAATAAAATAGTAATCATGGCTGATGTTTGTCTATGTCAATTTACATCCACAGGACATTGTGGAATTGTTCAAGGAAATAAAATTGATAACGATACCAGTTTAGAAACACTTGCAAAAATTGCAGTTAGTCAAGCAAAAGCAGGAGTAGATACTGTTTCACCATCTGCAATGATGGATGGTCAAGTTGCAGCAATACGAAAAGCACTAGACGAAAATGGATTTACGGATGTATCCATAATGTCACACTCTGCCAAACATCGTTCAAACTTTTACTCACCATTTAGAGATGCAGCAGAATGTGCTCCAAAGTTTGGAGACAGAAAAACATACCAAGTTCCATATACAAATGCAAGAGAAGCAATGATGGAAGTAGAAACAGATATTCAAGAAGGAGTCGATATTGTCATGATAAAACCAGCATTAGCATATTTAGATCTAATTGCAGAGACAAGAAGAAAATACAATGTCCCAGTTTCAGCATACAGTGTTTCTGGAGAATATGCTATGGTAAAAGCAGCATCACAGTTAGGATATGTTAATGAAAAAGATATCACACTAGAAATTTTATATTCAATTAAAAGAGCAGGAGCAGATATGATAGTAACATATTTTGCAAAATCAGCTTCAAAATTTCTTCAAGAATCATGAGAAACGACGAACGTTTTGAGATTCAAAGAGCATTTGATTTATTGCCACATGTGGTGGGGGCAAGTTGGAGTGCAGTTTGGTTTAGAATGAAAGGAATCAAAAAACCAACCAGAGAAGAATTTAGAGAAAAAACTATGGAATATTTACGCCTAGTTGAACCTGTCTTTGAATCTTATCCAAAGGATGATGAGTTTGCAGAAATTTGCAAGTATATTAAATCTAGAAAAAATGAAGAATATTCCAAGATAAAATCTGGAGAGAATAAAGAGATTGAAACACGTTACGACAGATATGTGGATTATGGCTGAAAAAAATTAAAAAAAACATTTAAAAAAATGCCAGAAGATGAAAAAATTATTCAAAAAGAAAATATGGAAAAAGACACAAAATTATGAAACATGTGATAATTATTGCGATAGGCTTTGTTTTGTTATTTGTTCCATTAACAGTATTTGCAGAACCATCATTAAATGTTCAAGATTTAATCGTTGAAAAGTATGTGTCAAATTTGTGTTGTATGATAACTACAATGACTTTTGTTGAAGATGATATTTTGATTTTACAAAAAAGTGACGGGATGGTTCGTTTAATCCGAGATGGGGTTTTACAAGATAACCCCGTACTTGATGTAAATGTAAATTCCATAGGTGAAAAAGGAATGTTAGGAATTACTAGTGTTGGTTCAACAGTGTATATCTATTATACAGAAGCAAACGAAGATGGTGGAGAAGCATTAGGGAATAGAATCTACAAGTATGAATGGACTGGTGATTCTTTAGTAAATCCAATTTTGCTCAAAGAACTTCCATCAAATGTTTCACATAATGGAGGAGCAATGACTGTAGGATTAGATAATCAAGTGTACGCAGTAATTGGAGATACATTACGATATGCCCTTCTACAAAACAAGCCCATAGAATGGTTGGAAGGTTCGGATATTGAATTCAAAGATAACGGTGTAATTATAGAACTAGAAACAGAGAAACCATATTTTGCCATGGGGATTAGAAATAGTTTTGGACTTGCAATTGATCCAATTACTGGAAATTTATGGGCAACAGAAAATGGTGATGATGATTTTGATGAAATCAATTTAGTTCCAGAGAAATTTAACAGTGGATGGATAGTCATTATGGGACCTGCAACAGAAACAGAATTAGCAGATCTTCCAGGCTATGAGGATTACGTGTATGATGATCCAGAATTTACTTGGGAAAAAGTGGTGGCACCAACAGGATTAGATTTTGCCCAATTTCATGAGATTGACAATTATGATAATTCTCTTTTTGTAGGAGATTGTAATACTGGAAATCTTTACAAGTTTGAATTAAATGAGAATAGAAACGGTTTTGAGTTTTCTAGTACTTTTCTTCAAGATAAAATGATAAACAAAAATGAAACAATGGATGAGATCATCATAGGTACAGGGTTTGGATGTATTACAGATGTTGAAAGGGGTCCTGATGGATTTCTTTATGTTGTATCATTAAGTGAAGCAACAGTTTTTAGAATTTTACCTGCAGTTAGTATAGTCAATCAGTCTGATTCTGAAAATAGAGGAGGTTGTCTAATTGCAACTGCAACATATGGTTCAGAGCTAGCACCACAAGTACAACAGTTACGAGAACTTAGAGATAATTCCATATTACAAACAGAATCAGGCATACAATTCATGAACACATTCAATGGTTTCTACTACTCATTCAGTCCAGTAATTGCCGATTATGAAAGAGAGAATCATGTATTCAAAGAGATAGTAAAGATTGTAATTACTCCAATGTTATCATCACTATCAATTTTGAACTTTGTCAATATGGATTCAGAAAGTGAAGTGTTAGGATATGGAATTAGTTTGATTCTTCTCAATATTGGAATGTATGTAGGGATTCCTGTTAGTATTATTGTTGGAATTAGAAGAATTTAGCCACAAAACGTATTACGAAAGTTCCTGTTTTAGCTGTTTTAAGAATTCCTTTAGTATGCTAGTCCTCTTTTTTGCTTCAACCTTACCAGATTTTGTGTTCATCAAAAATCCCAATTTGAGTAATTTTTGAAAGAAATGATCAACAGTCCAAGTTTTATCATCAGGTGTTCTTGTTTTACAAAAAGGGTCATCAATGTTATAAAATGGTCGCTTGAGTGATCCACCCGTAGCAAAAACTCTTGCAATTCCTATTGCACCCAATGCATCTAATCTATCAGCATCCTGAAGAATTTTTCCTTCAAGAGTTCTAGGTGTTGTATTTTGAGAAAAACTATGATCTCGTATTGCATCTGAAATTATGCTAATTTCCTCTTTTGAAAAATCATATTTTTTTAAAATTTGTTCTGACTTTTTTGCACTTTGAATGGAAGATAGTTTGGAACGCTTGTCAGATTTAGGATAAGATACTATATCATGCAATAATGTAGCACTGAGAATTAATTTTTCATTTGCCTTTTCCAACTTACATATTTTTTGAGCATTTTTGTATACTCTCATTACATGTTCAAAATCATGTGCAGAATCGTTATCCATTATTTCTTTGACTTCATTTTTGATTAAATCGAGAACTTTCATTTAGAATCTCCATATTTTTGGCTTGACAAATTTTATTTTTCGCTGTGTTATTAAAAGAGTCCAATTAATAGATGCAAAAATAACAATCAATCCAATGCCAGCTCCATCAATTAATAAAATTCCAGTTAGACGATCCTCAAATATTTCTAAGAAAGGAGTCAAAACAACATTACCAAAATAGATCATAATTATGTATGAAATAGTCCTGCCAAACCAAAATCCAACATAAATCCCCATACTCTTTGCACGCATTAATCCATAAGCGATAAACAACATGTTACTTGGAAGTGGAGTTGCGCCAAACAGAAAAGATGTAATAACATAACCATATTTTTTCTGATTCAAGTAATTTCCAATTACATCAAGATTGGTTTTTTGTTCCTCTGCAACGAATTTTCTAAAGATCACACTAATCCGTTTAAGAATAAATCTACCAAAGGTAGCTCCTGTAGCCCCAACCATAGCAAGAATTACAACATTCAAAGTTGGGTCAAGGAGATAAAATGATGTCAAAATAATCCAGCTTGGAGGCATCAAAATTGGAGACGCATTTACTACAATTAGTGCAAGAAAAATTCCAAAATATGAAAATTCTCCAAAAACTTCAAAAATATCTAACATCTTTCAAAAATTATAGTAGTTTTTTTGTTTCTAAACCCTTGGATTTACATTTAGTCATGAAATAATTTTGTTCTGATCCAAAAAATTATAAAAATTACATGTTTTTTAGAACAATAATCATGTATTGTAATAAATTGGATCAATCATGCAATATCTTTATAAGTTATTTATGCTTAATTATCGTATGTCTGAGATGATTTGGAAGTGTTTTAGATGCAATTTATCCTTCAAGGACGATAAAATTGCTGAAATGCATAAGAAAATTTTAAAACACTCAATGACCAAAGTAAAGACAGTTGTTGCATAATTTTATAAAATTCATCAATTTTAATTAAAATTTAGTGCAGAGGGTGGGATTTGAACCCACGAACTCCTAAGAGAAGGGATTTCCTATTTTGAGGATCTTGAGTCCCTCTCGGTTGACCGGGCTTCGATACCTCTGCAACGAGATTGTGTAATGACTAATATTTCTCGATTACTATTTGGTAAATTAAAAATTTGATCGGTAATGCGGTTGATGTTTTAACAAAGCTTATAATCGTACGCCATTGACTCAGAAATAATGTCAGAATACATACCAATTTCAGACGCAAAGAAAATGCGAAGCGGAGTTAATGTTGATGCAGAAGTCGTAAGCAAAGGCGAACCAAGGACTGTAAATCTCAAAAGCGGAAGTGGAACAGTGAATGTTTGCGATGCAGTAATAGCTAACGAAGATAAATCTGAAGAAAACCAAATGAAACTCACTTTATGGGGTGACGATATCAAAGCAGTGAATGTTGGAGATAAAGTTGTCATTACAAATGGATATACCAACGAGTTCAAAGGTGAAGTATCCTTAACCAAAGGTAAATTTGGTAAGATGGATATTAATCCGTAATAGATTAGTTACATTACAAAATTTATTTTATTTTCTATACATACTAGTTACAACCGTCATTAATTAGAAACTAAAGAATTCATAGAAAGGTAGATTCTAAGAATGAATGTTTAAAATATTTTGAATTACTTCAATGACTTTTTTTGAATTATTAGATGAATCTTCTTGGATTTGGAGTATTTTTGTTTTGTAATAGGTGAGTGAAAATTTAGAATCTGCCGAAATTATATCAAAAGTTTCAATCACAGATCGATTGTCACTTAAACAAGGAATCGTTTTGAATGATTTTTTCAGGCCTCTTTTAATTTTTCCATAATCCTTTACAGTCACATTATTAAAACTAGTCAATTTATTGTTTAATCTCATCTAACACTATAAATGGACGTATTACCACACCACACAATAGAATTCTATTTTTATTCATCATTGATGAATGCAATAAAGATTGCCAAAAAACACATAACTGTGAATTAATTATAAAAAAATTACAATTAATCCGACATGTGTAATTGTTAACCCAAGGTTTTTTATTTAAAAATAATTTACTTTTTGTTATAGAAAATAATTTAATAAATATTCTAACAATTAACGTCTAAATTTCTTTTTAGTTGCAGTTTTTTTATTTGCTGGTTTCTTTTTAGTTGCAGTTTTTTTATTTGTTGGTTTCTTTTTAGTTGCAGTTTTTTTATTTGTTGGTTTCTTTTTAGTTGCAGTTTTTTTATTTGTTGGTTTCTTTTTAGTTGCAGTTTTTTTATTTGCTGGTTTCTTTTTAGTTGCAGTTTTTTTATTTGTTGGT
>JAPFBP010000058.1 GCA_029250275.1 Candidatus Nitrosopumilus sp.
TCCAATTGATTATATTCTTTTTCTTTAATTTCATCTAATTTGGCATTTGATTCTTTAAAAAATACTTTATATTCTTTAATTTTTTCATCTGACATTTGTGCCAAATTAAAAATTACTGTATTGCTTCCAAGTAAATTTTTATTTTCATCGTACAAACTAGTTGCTTGCAAGAACCCTGAAAATATTTCGCCATTTTGTTTTTTGAATGTAATTTTCCTGTCCGTAACTTTACCTGTCTCAAACCATGTTTTTAGTGAATTATTCATGTCCTCCCAGGCATCTTTTGGGACATGTTCAAAGATTGGTTTACCAAGTATTTCTGATTTGGCATATCCTAAATTTGCAGCATATGTGGAATTACAATCTAAAATTATTCCTATGGAGTTGATTCTTCTCCACATAATGGGTGCATCTTTGAGCGTTTTTCTTGCTTCTGTTTGAGGCATTTTTTAAAATTAAATAGACTAGTTATTAAATTGAATTTTTTTTAAACCATTGATTGGGGTTGAAAAAACACATTCGTTTTTTTATAGTTTGACTTTTGAACTATAATTTAACATGGAAAATTTTGACTATTATTTTCATAATTTAGTATTTGCACTAGTTTGATATTTTGTATTTGCTCAGGAAATTCTGAAAGCATATCATCAATTTCAGATGATCCAGATAACGAGACAAAAAATTATTGAGAATAGGGTTACAAGAATTCAAATAATTAAGCAGTTTCTAATTCTTTCGGAATTTCTGTTTCTGATTACCGCCCATGCAATAATACCTCCAAATAACCCTACGAAAATTGGCAGTAAATACCAGATTCCACTGGCTGTTTTTGTGGATGTTAATGAGCATTGTTGATAATTTGGAACATTATTTTGTAAAGTAACATTTAGTGATTTTATACAGTTAGTACAGACTCTAACATTTGGGTTCCACAGTTAGTATAGAATATTTCATTTTCTTGTTTTGTAGATGTATTTGAATTAGGTTAGTCATGCCCAATCATGTTTTCATTTTCAGAATATAACATATCATCCGATTTTTCAGAATAATTAAGACTACTCTTTATCTGACGAGTTTGTTCTGTTTTATTTGCAAGATATTTTTTAGATAAATCTGTTAAATATCGCCTATCTGATACATACAATTGTTTATTTTTCTCAAGTATTTTTTTGATATGCTCAAGTCTTCCCAAGTCGCCTTGTTTTAATTTCAATAATGCATTAACATCATCTAGAAGACTATTCACAATAGATGTGTTATTTACTAGTATATGAAAGATAATTTAAATGCCAAACTTTCATAGATACAAATCTAATCTAAGATTCTTTTGAGGTATCAATTACAAATAAATTCTTATCAAATCCACTGTGTTTTTTTACTTTTTTGATTCTAATCTTTCTTTTCTTTTAGCACCTGATCTAGAGGAATGGTAATTGTTCTATCTGAGCCTTTGCAATGATTTTTTCCTTTGTAATGCTTGTGAATTTTGACTTTGGCCATCATTACACTATCTATTCCATAGTTTCCATGATGATCTGTAATTTCTTGACTAACAACGTGACAAGTTATAGAAACATTACACCACTTACACATAATTTTTATTTTTTTCTCATCGGTCATGAACTTTTATTCTAAAATTATGGACTTAAGTATTTAGGAAATCCAAGATTTAGGTTTATCGTCAATCTCAATTAGATTACTCTTTGGAGAAACATACTGACAAACATCACATTTCACAGTATAATGTTCTGCTTATATCCCACAATACTTTCTAAGCCATGTTTTTCTGATAAATTTTACATGTCATTTTTAATGCAATCATGGTTATGGCACAAAAGGTGGTCAATGCAACAAAAATTGTTACAAAATTTACAGTCCTTACCATTCAAATCACTTTCTTCAACATTACAATCTAAAGCGTAACATGTACTGATGGACATTGCATCACCAGTGTTTTTTCCTGCAATAATTTCTTCCTCTTTTTGTTTCACTAATTCTTGTTCTTTTTGTCTAAATTCACGTTCTTGTTTCTCTGTTTCTGTTTCTTGTGGTTTTGATATTTTTATCTCGTTAGATTCTTTGTTTACTTTATGTTCTTGATCAAATTGTGGAACACCACTGCCATCTCTATGTTTTTTAATTTTTTGAAGCTCTTCTCTAGCTTTTTCTAGTGTTTTTTTGTCTTCCTTAGTTAGTTTTTTCTTTCTTGAAAATAAGCCCATGATCTCATAATCTACGCATGAAACTTAAGCGTGTTGGAGTTTAGAATCTAATCACATGAGGCTTTTGCCCAATCTTCACTAGAAAATTCACTTGATTGATTTTTTGACCTACTTTAAGCATGGATAGACTTGCGTATTGTGGTCTAATTTTTACACCATAGTATTTTTCATCTTTGAATTTTTTTAGAACTTTGTAATATTACTTGACCACAGAAATAGTCAAACGCTGAAGTATAAAAGATGAATTTGTGAACTAAAACCACTGATCTAGATTTTGACTCTTTTTCTCTAATGCCTTTTTCAATCTGTTCAATGTAGACTGAATTCTATCTTCTGAAAACCCCCTCTCTTTGACTAGATAATTTATTATTCCTTCATAATTTACTTCATCAAACACAATTTCATCGACGTCTGCAACTTCTGGATTTAGAAATATCTTCCTTATTTGTTGAAAATCGATTTGTTCTAATTGTTCTTGAATCTGTGGAATGTCTTCCAACCTTGAATGTTGTTTAATTAGTTTCATTGCCGTCTTTGGACCAATTCTTTCAAAACCATTTGGATTAAAATCTGTACCAATTAGAATTCCAACATCAATTAATTCTTCTCTAGTCAATCCAATTGCATCTAGGGTTTTTTGAGTTTCAATAATTTCTGGAAGTACATCGATGTAGGTATTTCTATTTGGAATCTTACGTCTTCCACTACTTGTAAAATTTCTTACTAGTCTTTTTGCACCACATAATATTGAATCATAATCTTGACTGGCAGAAGCATATGCTTGACCTGTATTTGTTAAATGAGCTGCAGTTGCTTCTCCTTCAGAAGGTGCTTCAATATATGGAATTCCAAAATGAGTAAGAAGTTGTTTTGATTCTTTTACCATTCCATCTTTCATGCTGGTTGTTTGTTGTGCAAATTTCCTTGCATCTTCCATATTTCCTTCGGCAATTGCTTTTTCGTATTTCACGGTAGCATCTCTTTTGATTTGTTTTCTGCGCTCAATTTCAGCCGTTTTTAGTGATGGGGGTTTTCCATCAAAAACGTATACTGGTTGAATCCCTAATGATAGGAAATTTGTATTTCTATACAATAATCCACTTAGATGACTGGTAATTCTTCCTTCAGAATCTGTTAACTGTAATCCATCTGGCCCTCTGATGCTTGCTAAAAACTGGTAGATTGCATTGTATGCGTCTATGGCAACTACTTTGTTGGAAAAGGCTTCAAGGGTAGTTTTTTCTCTAACTACTATGTCTTTTAGGTTTAATCCCATAGAATTTGTTGCTACTTTGAGGTATTTTGTGTTTATCTTTCAAAAATGATCGATGTTTTTGCTGTGTTGGTTTGAATTTGATTTCATACACAAATAATTCAATTATGATTATTGCTTCTTGACTTGTCTTCTCATTTGAAAGATAGATTTTTGAAATATAATGTATCTCTGATAATACTGTCTCAAAAATTATTTTATATTTACTTTTTTTGAATCTGAAAAAAAAGAAATTCAAAAATTAATTATTTGATATTGATAATGGTTGATCTTGTTCTTCTTTTCTGATTTGCTTTATTATGGTGTTATTTTGATGATAGTTGCCGAGATAGCCAAGTAGTACGGCGGCCGTCTCGAAAACGGCTACGCGCAAGCGTGCGGGGGTTCGAGTCCCTCTCTCGGCGTAGACCATTCCATTTATACCATTATTTACCAAATTTTAATTTGTGAGTGAAACTATCTTTGAAATTCATCCTTACCACGTAAAAATTATAAATATTTTCAAGATATGTAAAAATTAATTATCTGAAAATAACTATACTTAATTGAAAAATGTGATTGACAAATGGTTGCAGATACGCTTGGTATGCAACTCGGTACAAGAATCTAGAGGTTGTACTTAGTCTATCCAGAATGGTAAAAAAAGATTGGATAAATGGCACTAACTATGACATTACTAAATTAGTTTATGATATAATGACAAAATATTCCAAAAATGGTTAAAAGTCACACAGTACATGTGATTACAAAAAAATTCTAAAACTGTTTTTTAAATGGATGAATCTTGGTTCTAGAAGTTATCTAGATGTGGGCAATCCTCCTGAAACTGATAAAGTTAAACTCAAATCTGTTAAAAATAAAATTATTCATCTTGTCTATATTTATTAATTCAATTCAAATTTGCCGTAACAAGGTTTGTAGGTATAACCTAGTTGGGATGACCATACGGAATGAAAAACCTCCAACAAATCACATTAATGATATACACTAATCTATTAGGGACTTTAATCAAAAATATGGTACTGTTAACACATGATGATATTAAAAAATTAAATTCTGCATGTACTGCGTTATCTGATGAGAATAAAGTACGACATGTGGGTGTAATTAATGAACTTGGGAGATTAATTGCAGGAGGTTTCAAAAAAGGAACTTCTCCATTATTAGAAGCCGAAAAAATATCTATGATTTACATGCAAATGCAGTTAGATTACAAAATGAGAAAAGAATTGGATGAACTTTTAGGCCCAATTGACTATATTGTATCAAGGCGTACAAAGCAATTAATCATAAGTGTTCCAATTGGAAACAATTTGGTACTTATTTCGGCAGAACCTGATGCAGATGATAAAGAAATTATCAAAAAAGCTGAAGAATTATTTGATGATATTACAATATCTACCATTTGATGCGTATGACACTGCGTTTATTTAGAAAATCATTAAAAAAACCAGGAGCATCACCTGGGACCATTGTATATGTGGGAGATGTACAAGACGAAGAGATTAAACTTGAATTGTTTAATTATAATCAAACCTTTTTTTCAGAACAACAAATTTCTATAAATGAACTTTCACACATTAATGGAAAACCGGGTATAAAATGGCTAAATGTTTCAGGACTTCATGAACCTGAATTAATACAGGAAATTGGAAACCAGTTTGAGATACACAAGTTAGTTTTAGAAGATATTGTAAATACACACAGGCATGCAAAAATTGAAGAATATGATGAATTAATTTATGCCATATTGAAAATGTTCTATATTGATTCAAAGAATGAAATTCGAGTAGAACACATTAACCTAATTTTAAAAAAAAATATTTTGATTTCTTTTCAAGAATCTACTGGAGATGTCTTTGATCCTATTAGGAAAAGAATACGAGAGGGAAGGAAAAAAATTCGTGAAACTGATTCGGATTATTTATTTTATGCTTTAATGGATGCTATTGTTGATAATTATTTTACAGTGATACATGAAATTGCAGAAAAAATAGATATTTTGAAAAAATCAATCACACATAATGCTAAGAATCATGATCTTCTTGTTCTTGATACTCTTCAAGAAGAAATTCTGGTTATACAAAATTCTATTTTACCATTGAAGAAAATATTTCCAGAACTTGAAGAATATGAATCGCCATTAATTCATGAATCAAGTTTACTTTATTTTAGAAATTTAAATGACCACATTGAACAAATTATTTCATCAATAGATGCTATCAAAGATAAATTATCGTCAATGAATGATTACTATCTATCTGTAGTATCTAACAAAACAAATGAAGTCATGAAGACATTAGCTCTGGTTGCAACCATTTGTGTGCCAATGACAGTCATTGTAGGGATCTACGGAATGAATTTTCAATACATGCCTGAATTATCCTCACCCATAGCGTATCCATTAGTTTTAGGTTCAATGGTGTGTGTGGGA
>JAPFBP010000013.1 GCA_029250275.1 Candidatus Nitrosopumilus sp.
TGATCGATCCGGTACTTGAGGATCTAAATCAGATTAAGTGATCTCAAATGGAAATAGATAAAGTAGAAAAAGTACATTCAATTGGATACCGCCTAAAGGATGCTAAATTTACGATTAATCAAGATTTCAAGTATAATGTTGCAGGTATGAAAATTGACGGCACCCAAGGTGATACAAATAACATGCCTCAATGGATAGGGAAGATTCTTTCAGAGAATAAAATAGGAACACTAATTTCTCCAGACATGATTACTCAACTAAAACAAGCACTGTCAAAAGAAAAGATGGTTGGCGAATACCAAATCTCTACACTTGATCCTCACTTTTACATCCGGCTAAAAGAATCAATGAAGGAACTAAACCGTGATGATTTTGATAAAGTTGAAAGTATGATGTTAGAATTATTTAGAATGAGAAGAGGTAAACTAGTAAAGATTGCCGATTCTATTAAACTAAATTCAGAATTATATAACAAGATAACTGTTGAAGAAAATGTTTTCTACAAAACTATTCATGATAACAGTGTAGAGTTTGAAAAACAGATAAGAGGAAAACAAAATGAGTAGCACTCAAACTAGTACATTTACTGATTCTGCTTTATCCGATAAAGTAAAAGAATTCTTAACTCGATTCAAGGATAGAGATGGCACATACAAGTATGTAGATGCAATCGACGAGATGATGCCAAAGAATGCAAAATACATTATCGTTGATTACAATGATTTGGTAGTAGAGCCACAAATCGAGATAATATTTTCTAAAAATCCTGATAGACTATTTGATGCATTTGGAAGAGCAATCAAAGAAGCGTTACAAACAAGATTTCCAGAATATGCAGAAAAAATTAAAGATGAAGTTCGTGTAAGATTAATCAATTTCCCATTAGAGAGAAGTCTAAGACAAATCACTGCTGAAACTATTGGAAAGATTACAAGTGTTTCAGGAATGGTGGTAAGAGCATCTGAAGTAAAACCTCTTGCAAAAGAACTAGTCTTTGTATGTCCTGATGAACATCAAACAAAAATAATTCAACTAAAGGGAATGGATGTTAAAATGCCTATAGTTTGTGATAATCAAAGTTGTAAAAATAGAGACTTTGAGTTAAATCCTGAAGCTAGCAAGTTTATTGATTTTCAGATACTTCGATTACAAGAACTACCAGAAGATCTACCTCCAGGACAATTACCTCACTATATTGATGTCACAATTAGGCAGGATTTAGTAGATAATGCAAGGCCGGGGGATAGAATTATTCTCACTGGTGTGGTAAGAGTAGAACAAGAATCAATTGCAGGTGTTCAGAGAGGACATAGTGGATTATACAGATTAAGAATTGAAGGTAACAATATAGAATTTTTGAGTGGACGTAGTTCTAAGACTGATAGAAAAATTGGTAGAGAAGAAATTTCACCTGAAGAAGAAAAACTAATCAAATCACTTAGTCAAAGTTCTGATGTTTATCAAAGATTAATTGATTCATTTGCTCCCCATATTCAAGGTCAATTATTAATTAAAGAAGCTATTCTATTACTAATTGTTGGATCAAACCAAAGATTACTTGGTGATGGAAGTAAGATTAGAGGAGACATTAACATATTTTTAGTTGGAGATCCTGGTACTGCAAAATCTGAAATGCTAAAGTTTTGTGCAAGAATTGCACCAAGAGGCTTGTACACTTCTGGTAGAGGTTCTACAGCTGCAGGTCTTACAGCTGCTGTAGTTAGAGATAAGACAGGAATTATGATGCTAGAAGCTGGTGCAGTAGTATTAGGCGATCAAGGTCTTGTAAGTATAGACGAATTTGACAAGATGAAACCTGAAGATAGAAGTGCATTGCACGAAGTTATGGAACAACAATCTGCCAGTATTGCAAAGGGTGGTATTGTAGCTACACTAAATGCGAGAACTTCAATTTTAGCTGCAGCAAATCCAATGTATGGAAAATATGATCCTTTCAAAAATATTACAGAAAATGTCAATTTACCAATTCCATTACTTACAAGATTTGACTTGATCTTTGTAGTTAGAGATATTCCATCTAAAGAAAGAGATACCAAAATTGCAAAACACATTATTCAAAGAAACACATCAAAAGGTACAGATAAAAAATCTGTCATTGAAGTTGATTTACTAACAAAATATCTTTCATATGCAAAACGTGGTGTACCAGAGTTAACACCAGAGGCTGAAACCAAAATTCTTGATTATTATCTCCAAATGAGAAATGTAGAATCTGAAGACATGATTACAGTTACTCCTAGACAATTAGAGGGAATTATCAGACTTTCAACTGCTAGAGCAAGATTACTCATGAAAGATAAAGTAGAGGAAGAAGATGCTGAACGTGCAATTTTTCTAATTCAGAGTATGCTGCAAGATGCAGGAGTGGATGTCAACACTGGAAAGGTGGATCTTGGTGTGTTACAAGGAAAACCAAGAAGTGAGGTCTCAAAGATGCAGTTGTTCATGGATGTTCTAAAAAGTTTAGAAGGTGACAACAGGGTTCAAGTAGAAGAGAGAATTTTTGTTCAAGAACTAGTAAAGAGTGAAAAATTCACAGAAGAGGAGGCAAGAAACTATGTCAGAAGAATGCTTAGAGAAGCATCTATTTATGAATCAAAACCCGGTCACTATAACCGAGTATGAATATAGATAAACTAAAACTTCCTGAATCTGCAATTGAATTTCTAAAATCACAAGGTTATACAAAATTATATCCTCCACAATCTGATAGTGTAAAGTTTGGATTATTAGATGGAAAAAACATTCTAGTGTCATCTCCTACTGCTAGTGGTAAAACTTTGATTGCAATGCTTGCAATAATGAGTTATTTATCAAAGAACAAGGGCAAAGTAATCTATCTTAGTCCATTACGAGCGCTAGCTGCTGAAAAGTTTGTAGAATTTAAAAAATTAGAAAAAGTTGCTTTAGGAAACAAAGTAAAGGTTGCAATATCTACTGGAGATTTTGAAAATGTTGAAAAAAATTTAGAGAACAGTAATCTGTTAATTCTAACAAATGAAAAAATGGATTCTATCATTCGGCACAATGCTGAATGGGTCGATGAAATTGGATTGGTGATTTCTGACGAAGTTCATTTGATAGGAGATGAAAGCAGAGGTCCTACACTTGAAATGATTTTAACACAACTCAAACTATTGGAACCAAAACCTCAGATTGTAGGTCTTAGTGCAACGATTACAAATTCTGATGAGATTGCAGATTGGCTTGAATGCACACTAGTAAAAAATGACTGGAGGCCTGTCCCATTATCTGAAGGAGTCTGTGATGAGGGGCAAGTAACAATGAGTGATGGGAAAACTTTTGAAGTTGAACGTACTTTGATGGGTACACCTATTGATTTAGGCGTTCAATCAGTAAAGCAGGGAGGTCAATCCCTAGTATTTGCAGAGACTAGAGTTCGCTCAAAATCACTTGCAACAAAAGCAGCTGATGCAATCTTTCAGATATTAGGAAAAAAAGAAATTTCTGAACTAGAAAAGACTTCTAAAAAACTTCTATCTGAAAATGAGCATACTGAATTAGTAAAGACACTGGCATTACTTGTAAAAAAAGGAGTTGCATTTCATCATGCAGGATTAAATCAAAAATGTAGACAAACAATAGAAGAGGAATTCCGTAAAGGTACAATCAAATTACTGTCATCTACTCCTACACTAGCTGCAGGTGTCAATCTTCCTGCAAGACGAGTTGTAATATCTAATATTAACAGGTATAATGCAAAAGTTGGTGCAAACAGACCAATTAGTATTTTAGAATACAAACAACTTTGTGGAAGAGCTGGAAGACCACAATATGATGATTATGGAGAATCAATTATTGTTGGAAATGGAAATACAAAAGATCTAATTGAATATTATATTAATGGAGAACCTGAACCAATCATTTCAAAAATAACTAATGATAAATCTTTACGAACTCATATTCTAAGTGTTATCGTTACACATCCAGGAATTAAAAAAGAGGATATTTTAGAATTTTTTTTGCAAACATTGGGTGGACTACAGACAAGAAAACCTACGATAAAATTTGCAATTGATATATCTTTACGTTTTCTTTCTAGTAAATTTTTGATAATTAAAAAAGGTGAAAGGTATGCTGCTACTGAATTTGGAAAAAAGACATCAATGCTATACATTGATCCACTAACTGCAACATATTTTAGAGATTCAATTGAAAATGTGTCTCAGGAAAGAAAACATACTTTTGGATTTTTACATTTGATTACAAACTGTGAAGAATTTTTCCCAAAATTCTCACTTCGACAAAAAGACTATGAAACTGCCAGTTTGATGATTGAGAATAATTCCTCTCAATTACTAGAGCCAATCTCAGAGTATGACTGTTCAAGAAGCCTTTTGGCTTTACAATCCTGGATTACTGAATCCAGTGAATTATCTCTCTCTGATAGCCTCGGAATAGAGTCTGGCGACATACATAGGATGACTGAAAACGCTAATTGGCTTTCGTATTGTCTTAGGGAGATTTCAAAGCATGTGGAGAGGGTAGATTTGCTTGAAGAATTAGGTGATTTGAGAAATAGAGTGGTTTATGGTATTAGAGAGGAGTTACTTGATTTAGTTAAGGTCAAAGGTATTGGAAGGGTCAGGGCACGAATTCTATTCAAACATGGAATAAAGAATTTAGATGATTTGAGGAAAATTCCTGTAAATAAATTAGCAGAGATTGATAAAATTGGTTCAACCATTGCGGATAACATAAAGGCAGAGTTACGAAAGGTTAGATAATTGATTGATTTACTTATTCCAACAATAATTTCGTGTGTTGTTGCATTTACAATAGTATTTGTTATGACTCCTCCACTAATCAAAATTTTGGAAAAAAGAAATTTTGTGGTAAAAGACATAAACAAAAAAGAAAATATTATGGTAGTAAGACCTGGTGGTCCTGTAATTATTGCAGGAATTATTGCATCAGAACTTGTTCTTTATGCATTTTTACAGATGAATGAAATTCTTGCAATACTAATTACAACATCTGCAGCATTTGTAATTGGATATGTAGATGATAGAAAAGTAATGGGTGGATGGTTTAAACCAGTTGCACTTGCAGTATCTGCAATTCCAATAATTGCACTTGGGGCTTATGATTCAAATCTTGCATTCCCATTGTTTGGAACTGTACAAATTCCAATATTGTACATTGGATTAATTGTATTCATGATACTCATCACAGGAAACACAATCAACTCTATTGATGTTCTAAATGGAGTTGCAAGTGGCTTTATGGTAATTGCCAGTTTTTCATTATCTATCTGTTTATTTATTGTACAAAATTATGAAATTGCAATTGTTAGTTTGCCGCTTGGTTTTGTTTCATTAGCATTTTACAAATACCATAAAATTCCAAGCAAAATTTTTCCTGGTGATTCTGGAGCATTAACATTTGGTGCAATGTATGGAGCAATTGCAATTGTAGGCGGAGTAGAGATTATTGCAGCAGTTGCTCTATTACCGGCAATAATTAACTCATTTTTGTTCCTATCAAGTGTCAAACGTATTGTAGAACATAGACAAATCAAGGGAAAACCAGTAGAGCACACTGATGATTTTAGATTAAAGGCAACTGATGACAAAAAGGCACCTATTACTTTGGTAAGGCTGATTCTTGCAGGAGGGCCAATGTCTGAAAAACAAGTTGCTTTTGCAATTTTCAAATTAGCAATATTTTCAGGAATATTGGCAATAATTACTGCATTTATGATGGGAGTCTTAATTTGAAATCTGATCTTTTTGGATTTTTGTTTTCAATGTGGGTTTTGATAATCGTTGGAGGTGGAATTCTAGTTACAATTTTGGGCCCAATTTCAATTTCAGGATTTGGTGAACTTGATTGGGTTATTGCATCTGTGATTAAATCTATCATTGCACTAGTTCTAATTGTAATTTGGATTTTGATTTTGTCAAAATTAAAGAATTGGATTTTCAAAAAAGAATTAAAGCTTTAACTTTCTTTCCACTGTCTTTGTTTTTTGTCATACTCTTCCCTGCTGTATCTAATTGAAGCTGGTGAGCCTATTACAACCACATTTTCAGGAACATTTTTTGTGACAATTGCACCCATCGCAACAACACTATTTTTTCCTACAGTTACACCTGCTTTGATAACTGCACGTGCACCAATAATTGCATTATCTTCAATTGTGACTCCTACCATTTTATTACACATTGGATAAGGATCATTTGTTAATACTACAGCTGGTCCTATGAATACATTTTTTCCAATTCTTGAAAGCGGTGGTATGTATGCTTGACCTTCAATCTTTGTATTCTCACCAATCTTTACATCATAATCAATATGTGCAAGAGAACCAATCTTTACATTATCTCCAATTACAACATCATCTCCAACATATGAAAAATGCCAAATCTGAACATTTTTTCCAATTGTTGCTTTTTCTGAAATAAAATTAGTAACCATTATCTCACAAGTGCCATGGGTTTGCCTTTCTAATAATTTTTTCAGGTAATTGATCTTTGAATGTTTTTAGAAATTCCATTTCCTGTTTTTTATCTCGTAATTCATCAGGTAACATGATTGGAATTTCTTCAATTATTGGATAAAATCTAGAACATTTTGGGCAAAATATTGCACCTTCTGATACAACATTGTCTTTTTCCTTTATTTCAAATAACTCTAAAGGATGAGTTTTGTCAATTGGACATGCCAATATTTCCATCATTGTTTTATTCATTTTAGATCCAGATAAATGGGAATGCCTTTCTGACTAGATAAAAGTGCAGCTTCGGCAATTTTTGTAACATTAACTGCTTCTTGTGATTTTACAACCTGTTCGTTCCTACCTTCAATTGCTCCAAGAAAACTTTGAATTTCTAATAATAATGGCTCTTGTTTTTCATTTTGAATGGTTTCTGTTTCATTATCTTTCTCTATAATAATTTCTTGAGTGATAAAATCTGATGAAATTATTGCATCTGTACATACAGCATTAAATTTTCTCACTTTTTTTGGCGTAATCCAGTTTGATGAAATAATTGCAACTTTGTCATTTTTGTATCCTAACATTATACTTGCAAAATCTTCGTGTTCATGTTTTATCTTCCCTGCTCTTGCAAACACTACCTGTGGCATATCATCAAACAACCAATTGGCAGTATCAATATCATGAACTGATGTATCGTAAATTATCCCAACATCTTTGATGTGAAGTGGCATTCTATTTTCTCTATGAAATTCAAGCATAATCAAATCTCCATATTTTTTCTCTTTGACCATTTTCTTTACTATGTCAACTGCAGGATTGAATCTTTCAATGTATCCACAAGTTAGAATTACTTTATTTTTTTCTGCTAGTTTTGCAAGATCTTGCCCATCTTCAGATTTGTATGTCATTGGTTTTTCTACAAAGACATGTTTTTTCAAATCTAGTAATTTTTTTGTAATTACTGTGTGAGTTAATGTAGGAGTTACAACAAAAGCACCATCAAATTCTTCTACTGTTAGTAATTCATCTAATGATGTATAATGATTAACAGAATATTTTTCTCCATATTCTTTACTTTTTTTTGAATCTACATCACATACAGCAACTAGAACTCCTAATTGTGATAAAATTCTTGTATGATTCTTGCCCCATCCACCTGTTCCAATTTGCACAATTTTCATCTAATATACCTCAGTTAACCAATGAGCATAATCATCATTTTTGTTCATTACTATCTCAGTATACACTTCCATCATCTTTTTTGTAATGTCTCCTGGTTTACCGTTTCCAATTTTTTTTGAATCCATCTTTATGATTGGTGTAATCTCAGCTGCAGTTCCTGTCAGAAAAATCTCTTCAGATATGATTAATTCACTTCTTGTAATGTCTCGCTCAATCATATCTATGTTCAAATCTTTTGCAATTTTGATTATTGAATCACGAGTAATTCCTTCAAGTGCTGATGATGCAAGTGATGGAGTTACTAATTGACCGTTTCTTACGATGAAGATGTTCTCACCAGGTGCTTCACTAACATTTCCATTATGATCAAGCAAAATTGCTTCATCTACTCCATTTCGTTTTGCTTCCTGAGTAGCAATAATTGAATTTAGATAATTTCCTCCCATTTTTGCTTGTGGTGGAGTTGACATGTCAGAGAATTTCCTCCAAGATACAACACCTGCAGTTATTCCATTTTTGTCAAACAAATCTCCAAATGGAAATGTAAAGATTGCAACATTAGTTGGTGCTTTTTCGGTTACATGAAGATTAATTCCATAGTCTCCTACAAAATAAAATGGCCTAATGTAACAAGATTTTTTTATTTTATTTTTTTTACAAATTCCAATAATTGCATTGGTAATCTCATTGTCTGAAAAATTAAGTGAAATGTTGTAAAACTGTCCTGATCTTCTAAATCGTTTTACATGTTCATTTAATCTAAATACATAAAGATTTTTTCCATTCCAATATGCTCTAATTCCTTCAAAGACAGATGTTCCATAATGAATTGCATGTGTTGTAATTGGAACATGTGCTTTTTCTGTTTGAATATACTTTCCATCAAACCATACGTATTTTGAAAGAGGAAGTGCCATGGAAATTTTTTTACAATGTGCGTATTAATTTCTATTTATTTTAAAAAACCTTCTTTGGGAAATTTCATTCCTATAATTCGAGTAGTTTGATCTTCTCCGTTTGCATATTTTTCAACTGTTTCCCATTCATCTTCAATAATTTTGACTATACTTTCTGGAACATCATCTTTCCATGAAGATGTCTTTTCATGAACTGCACCATACAATTTTTCTTTTACAGATGTAGCAGAAAGTGATTTTCTTTCACCAATTTTTGGTTTTAACATATACATTTTCAACATGTATCCCTCAGCCTTATCTCCAGTATATGAAAAATAATCTCCTTCTACTCCATTAAGGATTTGTTTTCTTAATTTCCATGATTTTCGTCTAATTAATGGTGGTAAGTATTTTTTAAACGGAGAATAAAATGCGTAATCATCAGTAATTTGAATTGAATCGCCAAAAATAGTCTCTAGCATTTTCTTCCTAGTTTCAAAATTAAATGGAAAGCTTTTACTGTTTATTTCTCTATTTTTATCTTTGAATACGACTGGCATTACTTTAACAATGTCTGCTTGTTTTTTTAATTCTGTAATAATTTCTACATGGGCGTTTGTCACTGGATTTAGATGTGCAAGATAAAGTGCAGTAATCAATTACATCTCCTAAATAATTCTCATATTTCAATGATTGATATTTTTAAAAATTCTATCCATATGATTCGTATTTGACTTCAAAACTTCCATCTTCACGTTTATCATGTTCAGTGATGAATCCTTTTGGTTTCAAAAAGTCCATTACACCATCAATAGTTCCTTGCCAACCACAAACATAGAACATTGTATTTTCTTTAGTAATTTTATCTCCAATTAATTCTTCTAGCGGTGAAAGTCCGTTATCTCTTGCTCTTAGAAATGTTTCAACTCTACCAACTTGACCTGCCCATGATCTGTTAAACCATTCTTGAGGTCTACTGATTGCACCTCTGTATCTAAAATTCCATTCATCTTTACCTTTAGTAATACTCTCATTTTCAAGATTAGTTAGCAAATCCTTGTAACTTAATTCATCAACATAACTTGCGCCCTGTAATACAATGATTTCACGTTTATCACCAGTGTCATGAAAATGCTGTGCAAAGCTTACAAATGGTGCAAGACCTGTTCCTCCACCGATACAAACAATTCGACGATTATCTTTTTCTCCATTTGGTAATTCCTCATTAATTAGTAAAGCTCTGCCTGTTGGTTTTAACCAGAGAATTTCATCTCCTTCTTTAATGTTAAATATTTGAGTAGTTAATCTACCTGGAAGTGGTTTTCTGACCCATCTAATTACCAACTCGATGTAATCTCTATTTTCTGGATGAGATGCAATTGAATATGCTCGTCTAACAATTTTTCCATTTTCTACAGGATTTGGTAATCCCAATGTGATAAATTGACCTGCTTGATATTCTGGAACTGGACCATCTTTTGGAACTATTCTTAAAATTACAAGATCCTCTTTCAATAATTGGACAAAGGTAACGGTTGCTTTGTTATCTACGACCATAACGATTCAATCAACATTTGCAAGGTTAAATATATTGTGTTAATTTCATAACGCAAATTTCCTATTAACCGCTAAACGTTAATAACCAATTTGAAAAACATATTTCGATCAGATTTCTGATTATTGGGCCGGTCGTCTAGTCCGGTAGGATAGGTGCATGGCATGCATCGGATCGAGGGTTCAAATCCCTTCCGGTCCACTTATTTTTTTTTAATTAACGAAATCATTTTTTTTATTTCATAATCCTTTTCTTTAAAAATCTCGTTGATTTTTTCATTTGAAATGATAATCTTCAAATCAGTTATTCCTTGCAATGCGCTTTTTTTTACTTCTATATTGGAATCTAACAATGCTTCGAGGAAAACTTCAACATCATCATCATCTAATTTTGAAATTATTTTTTCTAAAATTTTTGGATCGTCTATATTGTCTAAGGTCTCCAAAATTCTAATTTTTTCTTTACTGTTTCCTAATTCTAAAACTTTTGAAATATTTTCCAAGTTCTGACAGAATTCCTTCTTTCTAGTTAATAATGGTTAAATATTTCCAATTATTTTTCATTAAATTAGAAAATATTCTTTTAGCTTTAAATTATCCTTAAATATCAAATTTTACATGTCACATGAAACCCACGACACCGTATTCATTGGTAAGAAACCATTGATGGCATATGTAACATCAGCGCTAATTCAATTGGCTAACGTACCAAGCGTCAGCATCAAAGCTAGAGGACTCAGCATAGGTCGTGCTGTTGATGTAGCTCAAATAATTGCAAGAAAGACAGAAAATGCAGGCTACACTATCGGAGAAATTAAAATTGACTCAGAATTATTAGAGTCACAAGACGGTAGATCTAGAAATGTTTCAACAATAGAAATTGAAATAAAGAGAAGCACAAGCTAGTGCCCTTTACTTGAATTTTTTATTTTCTTTTTGATTTTTCGTACTTTTCTTCCATTTTCCTAAATTTTGGAAGTTCAACCAAGTCGTTAAACTGATCAAAATTTACAACTTTTTGTTTGTACTTTGCAGTGTTACCTGTATTTTTTAGTTCGGTTAGAATATTCATTGTTGCAAATGTATTTGCATACAAAACTGATAATGGATAGAGAATTATATTAAATCCCATTTTACTTAATATCTCAGCTGAACTCAATGGAGTTGCTCCACCCTCAATCATGTTTGCAACTAGTGGTGCGTTGATCTCTTTTCCTATCTTCTTCATTTCATCAATTGATCTTGGTGCTTCAACAAAAACTGCATCTGCACCTGTTTTCTTGTTTTGTTTTCCACGTTCAATTGCTTCATCTAATCCCTTAGTTGCCCTCGCGTCTGTTCTTGCCACAATAACGAAATCTTTGTTCTCTCTTGCATCAATTGCTGCAGATAATTTCTCTGTGTATTCTTCTTGTGAAACTACTTCTTTTCCTTGCATGTGACCGCATCGTTTAGGCCATTTCTGGTCTTCTAAGAATATACCTGATGCTCCTACTGATTCCAAGTCCTTTACCAATTTCCAAACACTTAATGCATTTCCGTATCCTGTATCTGAATCAACAATTACTGGTACTGTCACTGCTCTGCAAATTCTTCTAGCATTATCTACAGTTTCTGCAGCTCCGATAAATCCATAATCTGGCATCCCAAATAATGTGGCAGATGTTCCATACCCTGTTTGAAACATTGCATCAAATCCTACCTTTTGAGCAATTTTTGCACCTAGTGCGTCATAAACACCTGGAATCACAAGTGGTTTTTTTACTTTTAACATATTTTTCAAATTTTTCATAATTGTATTTTTTTTCTGAATTATTTATAATTTTAATCATCTGAAAATTTAATGAATGTTAAATTTATTTTAAAATAAAAATATTCTATATTTATTCGATCTTAATTTCTTTGCCTTTTTTCTTCACTTCTTTTTCTTGAACTTTTTTTAGTTCAGATTCTAGGAATTGTTTGTATTTGTCGGTCTCCTCATCTGTCATATTGGCAAAATTAGAACTTAGAATAGACCCCATTGCAGCAATCTTTTCTAATAGATCTAATACAACAAATCTTCCAACATTTCCTAACCTGAATAAAACCTCTAATTGCTTTTTGACGATGTCATTTACTTTGTCTACATCAATTGCTGTGTCATTTCCTTTCTTTGTTAGTTGATATTTTCCATCTTTAGTTTCTTCAATTAATCCTTCATCTAGTAATCTACCTAATAATGGATAAATCAATCCAGGTGAAGGTTTCCAAATTCCGTTACTTTGCTCAACTGCATAATTGATAATTTCTTTTCCTGTATGTGGAGTTTTTTTCAATAGTTCTAAAATGAAATATCTTGAAAATCCTCTAGGAACTGAACTGCCTACTCTCTGAAACCACTCAGAAATCATCACTAGCGATATCACTAGTGATATATTTTAATATTTAGGATCATGCCTGCCATTACTACATATTTATCTCACCCAAAGCAAGTTTGACTGAAAAATGGTAGATTCCATAGAATTTGACTTGATTATTTGTGGTTCTGGCTTGGCAGGTTTGCGTGCTGCAATTGCCGCTGCCAAAAAAGGTCCTCATCTCAAAATTGGAGTTGTTTCAAAAGTACAAGTTATGCGTTCTCATTCTGTTTCAGCAGAAGGTGGAACTGCAGCAGTTCTTTTTGAAGATGAAGGTGATACAGTTGAATCACATATTTATGATACAGTCAAAGGAAGCGATTTTCTTGCAGACCAAGATGTTGCTGAAAGACTATGTGTTGAAATACCACAAGAAATCCATCAATTAGATCATTGGGGAATGCCATGGTCAAGACGACCTGATGGAAAAATTGATCAACGAAACTTTGGAGGTTACAGTTTTCCTAGAGCAACATATGCATCAGATAAAGTTGGCTTCTTTGAAATGCAAACTTTGTATGACACATGTCAAAAATTTGAAAATATTGAATATCTAAACGAATGGTTTGTTACATCAATCATTCATGATGGAAAACGATTCATGGGTGTTACTGCAATTGAATTAGGGTCTGGTACATTTTACACTATTAAAGGAAAAGCTCTCATCATTGCAACTGGCGGTGCAGGGCGATTATACAGCTTTTCTACTTATGCTCTTTCTTCAACTCCTGATGGTTTGGATATGGGATTACGTGCTGGTATGGCACTCAAAGATATGGAATTTGTTCAATTTCATCCAACTGGAATTTTACCATCTGGAATTTTAATCACTGAAGGTGCAAGAGGTGAAGGTGGTTATCTTCTTAACAATAAAGGTGAACGATTTATGAAAACATATGCATCTGGAAAAATGGAATTAGCTCCACGAGATATTGTATCAAGATCAATTATGACAGAAATTCAAGAAGGTAGAGGATTCAAACATGAAACTGGTGAGGATTGTATGAAACTTGATTTGAGACATCTTGGAGATGAAAAAATCAAAGAGAAATTGGGAGGAATTAGAGAAATATCGATTAAATTTTCAGGTCAAGATCCTGCTACTGATTTACTTGACATTAGACCCGTTTGCCATTACATGATGGGTGGACTTCATACTGATATTGATGGTGCAACTGAAATTCAAGGAGTTTGGGCTGCTGGTGAGGCTGCATGTAATAGTGTTCATGGTTCTAATCGTTTAGGTGCAAATTCAACCTCAGAATGCATTGTTTGGGGTAAAATTACAGGCGAACTAGCAATTGACTATATTAAAAATAACACATTCACAAATCCTTGGCCTCATCATATAGTAGCAGCTGAAGAAAAGAGAATCTATGATGGAATTTTTAGAGGAAACGGAGAAGTTAACCCATATGAAATTAGACAACAACTTACTGATACAATGAATGATAAAGCATACGTTTACAGAAATGAAACTGATCTCGTTGAGGGTCTTAAAAAAATTCGTGAATTAAAAAAGCAAACTTGGAAACATGTTGATGATAAAGCAAAAGAATACAATACTAATTTTGCAAATGTAATGGAACTTGATTCTATGTTTAGAGTTGCAGAGATTGTATTGCTTGGAGCAATTAATAGAAAAGAATCTCGTGGAGCACATGCAAGAACTGATTATACTAAACGTGATGATGCTAACTTTTTATATCATACACTTGCTTACTATGATCCAAATGAACCAATCATGAAAACACATCCAGTAACAATTACTAAGTATCAGCCAGTGGAGAGGAAATACTAGATGCCACAAGATGAACACAGAGAAGGTATTGGAGGAATGATTAATCCTACTAGATATGGAATTGAACGTGTAGCATATTTGTTAATGCGATTAAGTGGATTGGGATTATTGGCATATTTTGTAGCTCACATTTATGAAACAAGCAATATTCTAAGAGGACAAGTTGGTTGGAATGAATTTCTTGAACTAACTCAAACTACTGGAGGACACATATTTTTAGCAATTGTAATTGCAATGTGTGTATTTCATACTGTGAATGGAATTAGAGTAATGTTGGGACATGGAGGAGTTGGTGTAGGAAAACCTGCAAGACCTGATTATCCATATGATCCAGCATCACAAAATTATAGACATAAGATTGGTATCTATTCTTCAATAGTTCTTGCAGCAGTTGCAACGATGTATGGTTTAGCGGTAATGTTTGGTGAATAATATGAGAGAAAGTACAATTATGAAAATTCACTATGGTACGGCTTTAGCAGCTGTGGCTTTAGTAGCAGTTCACATTTTGATGCGTCTTACGCAGGGATTTGCAGAATCTTTAGAATATGAAAGCGTACTTGCAAACTACAAATTCATTCCGTATGCTATAATGTTAGAATTAATTCTAATCTTACTTGCTGTTCACGGATTTAATGGACTCCGAGTTATATTGATAGAATTGAAACAAGGTAGAATTTATGAAAAAGCTGTATCGTATGGTTGCCTTGCTGCAATGATTGGTTTAATAGCCTACGGCTCAAGAACCATTATTATGACTAACATGGGGTTGGTATAGAAATGGCACAAGTATCTAGCATTTCAAACGAACAATCTCCAACAGCAAAATCTATCACTCTTAAAATTTTAAGATATAATCCAAAACATGACGAGTCAAGTCAATTCATGGAATTTGATGTCCAATATGAAAAATGGACTACTGTTCTAGATGTAATTCTTGATGTCAAAAAATATTTTGATCATTCAGTTGCAGTTCGTTATTCTTGTAGACAAGCAACATGTGGTTCATGTGGAATGATAATTAATGGAAAACCAAAATTGGCATGTTTTACAAAAATTAGTGAATTAAATTCTAATGTTGTCACAGTTGAACCAATGAAGAATTTTCCAGTAATTCGTGATTTAGCTGTAAAATTTGAAAAATTATTTGATTCTCATCAAAAAATTAAACCATATCTAATTAGAGATGATACAGAATTAGTATCTGATGAAAAAGAATTCTTACAAACTCCTAAAGAAGTAGAACAATACATCCAATTTGCAAATTGTATCAAATGTGGTTTATGCAATTCTGCATGCCCTACAATGGCTACTGATTCATCTTTTGTTGGCCCTCAAGCACTAGCTCAAGCATATCGATATGTTGCTGATAGTAGAGATAAAGGTAAAGATTCTAGATTAAAAATGATTGATGACTCTCATGGTATTTGGAGATGTCATTTCGCTGGCTCTTGTAGTCAAGTATGTCCTAAAGGAGTTGATCCTGCAATGGGAATACAATTACTTCGTGGCTATATGCTAGGTTTTAGCAGTTAACCTAATTTTTTAGGATTTGGACTGTTGTTCACTTGATTGTTAATTTGTTCTGCCATAAAATGATTTGAGACATTAACTTTAACGTCATTTACTCCATCTACTTTTAAAAGATTATCATGAACATCTTGACAAATTTTAAAACCAAACACTGCTGGACAGAATGGACTGGTAAGATGTAAATCCACTTTGACATTACTGTCGTTAATATCAACTTCATCAATTAATTCTAGTTCTACAATTGATGTGTTAATTTCTGGATCTACAATCTTTGATAACTCATCAAATATTTTCACGCGTAGCAGTTTGATATCTTGGCTCATGTCGAGAAAACCATCGATGCTATATATAACCATTTTAGAACCTTAGGTAATGTATCGTTCTCGTCTTGGTACTGATTTGAGTGATATTACTTTAGATTATGTTTCATCAATTAATGACGATTCTGAAATTGTTCTATATGATATTCTTGGAAGCCAAGCTCACACTTTGATGTTATTTCAAAATAATATCATAACAAATAATGATGCAAAAAAAATCTTGTCTGCTTTAGAGACTTTAAAAAATAAAAAATTTGATGTTACATCAGGCGCAGAAGATATTCATGAATTAATTGAAACATTGGTGATAAAAAAAGCTGGAATGGCTAGTGGAGGGAAAATGCATACAGCTAGATCTAGAAATGATCAAGTTGTTTTAGATATCAGAATGAAAATTAGAGATGATATCAACATCATCTGTAATTGTCTTTTAGATACAATTGAAGCCCTTGTATCTGTGGCTAAAAACCACCAAAAAACAATCATGCCATTGTACACTCATCTTCAACAAGCTCAAGCAGGTCTATTCTCTCATTATCTTTTAGCACAAGCTGACGTTTTAACACGAGATTTTGAAAGATTGTTTGGAACATTTGAGCGAATAAATCAAAGTCCACTTGGTGCAGGACCTGTAGGTGGAACAAGTATTCCTATTGATCGACATAGTACTGCAAAGATGCTCGGGTTTGATGGCCTTGTTGAAAATTCACTTGATGCAACAAGCACACGAGATTTTGTGGCAGAATATGTTGCAATGATTTCTATTTTAATGACTAATCTTAGTAGAATTTCTGAAGATTTTATTATCTGGTCTACTTCTGAATTTTCATTTATTGAACTTTCAGATGAATTCACGTCTCCTTCTAGTGTAATGCCTCAAAAAAAGAATCCTGATATTTTGGAACTAACACGAGGTAAAACAGCAGAAGTCATTGGAAATTTGACTGCAATTTTAACAACTGTTAAAGGATTAGCATCTGGGTATGGTAGGGATTTACAGCAAATTAAATCATCTATCTGGTCTACATCAAAAATTTCTATTAGTGCATTGTTAATTTTAAAATCCATTCTTTTGACTTTAAAAGTAAATGAAAAACAAATGAAAAAAGTAACCGAATTAAGTAATTTAATTGCATTAGATATTGCTGAAAAATTAGTCAAAGAAGGAATTCCATTTAGAGTGACACATAAAATTTTAGGAATATTGGTTCAACTCGCACATAATTCAAAAAAACCAATTTCAAAATTGACATTGTCTGAAATTAAAAAATCTGTATCTGACACTAAAGTTGATCCTAAGATTGTATCAAAAATTATATCCTCTACTACTGTTGTTTCTTCATTGAAAGATAGAAAATCTTTTGGTTCTTCAGGATATGATGAACAAAAAAGAATGATTACTGACAGGATTAAGAAAATAAACCAGTATAGATCTAATGTATTACAAAGAGAAAATAAAATCAGTTCAGCAATTAACGATTTGACAAAGCAAGTTAATGAAATAATCTGATGAATAAAGAATGGAGAGCGGGTCTAGATGGATTCAACATAGTTCTTCCTCTATTTCTGGACTAATTTCCTCAAAATCACATGTAATCACTCCTATATTCACATAATTATGGAGTATGGTATCAATAAACTTTCAAGCTGCAAATAACATTTAGGTAATATCGTTTTGTCATACTTTGTACCATTCTAGTAACAAACATTGGCAGAGTTTTGAGCTGATTTTAGCGGGAGACTAACCTTGATAGCCAGAACTTCCACAATTGTTACAACGATTAACTTTTTTATCAAATCTTAATTCCCCACACTTGACACATCTAGTAAAAACCATACTACTTAATCATCATAACCAACATAATCTTTTCTTGAAAAAATGCCTTTTGTGTAAGACCTGATGATATGGAAAATGGATCTCAACCATGTGGGTTTTGCCATACTACATTCACAAAACACTCACTAAAAAACTCACTCTACCATCAAGTTCGTAACGAAATAAGAAAAGGACTTTTTTAAAATCAAATATACTTTGGATCAAATTCTATTTGTTTTATTTTATTGCAAGTTGACATAATACTTGAAAACCTGAAGGAAAACCTTTTTCTTTAATTTTTCCATAAAATTCCATTCCCCATGTAGTTTTCTTCAAGAAATTTGGCATTAGCACTTAATTCAGAATCATATTCATTGTGATTGAATTTGAATCTAAACTTCCAATAACTGTTGTAAAATTGTCTTTGTTTTCAGTAGACAAAATTCCATAATAAGCAAAGACTTCATAAATTCCACTTGGTTGATCATCTAAACTGATAATTTTATAGATAGTTTCTTCATGTAATGATGCACCATTTTTGGAAATTGAACGTAATGGAATACCATCATGGAAAATTTGTAAGGAAAGAGGAGCGCTTGGGACAATTTTTTCAACAGTAATTTTAAAAACTATCGGTTCACCTACTTCAAAACTTCCTTTGATTAATTCAAGTTGAACTAGAATCTCTTCAGCATTTGCATAATTTATTAAAATTAGGCTTGAAATACCAAGTAAAAGTAGTAAAATTATTAATCTCATAATATAATTTTTTGTGGCGATATTTAATAAAACCGATCAAATTTAAAATTTGATTTTAGAATAATTAATCATTATTAAAAAAAATCTATAATTAAAATAAAATCAAGATAGTCTCTGCCTAAAATATCCTCAATTTACAATTTAAGACAATAATGTATTGGTAAAAAACAGTAATCGCACAAATAGAAAAATTGTAAAAATATTTTGAAAAGATTACTACACAGTTGTTAGTTTTCTTGATCCTATTACATAATTTTACGTTATTGTAAAATTTGTAATTTTAGACAAGCAAATACCAACATTGTGTTTCTTAAAGCATCAAACATGAAAATACGAACTAATTTTTATGGAAATTTAATTACATTTGATGGCGGATTAGTCCGAGAAAAGAAGGATAAGAGAGCGGGTCTAGAGGGATTCGAACCCTCGACAACCGGATTAAAAGTCCGGTGCGCTACCTGGCTGCGCCATAGACCCTCGTAAAAAATGCCTTAATTGTATAATTTAGTCTTTTACAAAAGACTTTGTTGTGGCAGAAACTTTTAATCTGGCATTTTGACTCTAACAACTTGTGCCCTTGTAGTATAGCCCGGTCTAGAATTCGGCCCTGTCACGGCTGAGACGCGTGTTCAAATCCCGCCGAGGGCGCCATTATTTCTTTATTCAATACTTTGTAATTGATTTCACCGATCAGAATTATATTTGAAGAAATAATTATTGAAAAAGGAATTTAAGATAATTAATACCACAAGAATATTAAAATTCAGGCAATTTTAGTTAAATTTATTGTCTGAAGAGAAAAAAAAATCTGAAGTAAAAGCAAAATCCACTAAAGATTCTTTATCTGAAAATACATCTACAGATGAAACCGCAAAACTTGAATCTAAAACAGTAGAAGATACAACAAAAGCTTCAGACAAATCTAAAGTAACAGAAGATGCAATAAAAAAAGCAGAAGTAGCAGCTAAAGCAGTAGATGCAGCAGAAAATGCAGTTAAAGAAGCACTTGCAAAAGTAAAATTAGTAAAAGCAGAAGCAGAAGCAGCAGCTGAAGAAGAATACAAAGCAATTGCTGCTGAAGTAAAAGCAGATGTTGCAGTAAAATCAACTTATACCTTTCAGAGAAAAGGAGAAGAAATTTTTAGACGCGAAATGGGCGAACCCGAATTCTTTTTAGATAAAAAAGATAGATTTCCTAGACCAATTCTTTCTGCTGAAGAACAAGAATCTCTGACAAGATTAGTTGAGATTCCACATGATCAAACTCCTGCATATGTACCTGAGCATGTTCTTAGTCCAGAATTTGGTGGAGTTTCAAATTATGAACGTGGGGTTGATTCCTTTTTAGAAGAAATTAAACAAAAACTAGAACAATTAAAAAATAATCCTGATTCAACTGCAAAAGAAATTAGAGCGACAGAGAACGAAATAATTTACTTAGAATCTTTACATGAAAATTTCTATATTGGAATGAATGTTTTTAGAACTGCTAAAGGTGGTCGGGGCAGGATTAAAGCATAATAGGTGTATGGTTTGAGTCAAGTATCTTTTGATGTAGTGAATGCACGAGTAACTTTTAAAAATATTCCAATACATACAATATCAAAATTTTCTTTCAAAAATATACCTGCAGCTTGTGTAGAATTTAAAAAAATCCCTGGTGTTGAGGAATGTATTATTATTCAAACTGCTACTCGAGTTGAAATATTTACTGTAAGTAATGTTGAAACTGATGATTCTCCTGATGCAAGAAGAGCAGAAGGTAAAGCACTTGTGTTAAATCAAGTTAAAGATACTTGGGTATCTTTGTCATCATTAGAACAAATTGATATTGATCATTTTGATCAAACACTTGAAGTTTACAAAGGCGATGATGTATATTTACATCTATTAAGATTAGCATCTGGTTTAGATTCTTTAGTTGTTGGCTGGCAAAGCGTTTTTGATGATATTGTAAAATCCTTGGAAATAGCAAAGAGTACTGGCACATCTGGTAGTATTCTCAATAAATTATTTGAGAGTGTTATTAGTTTGGCTACCAGAATGAGGGATACTACAGGAATATCAAAAGATGTTGTTTCATTGGGTGATGTTGCAGTAAAAATAGTTGATGAAAAAACAGGGCTTGATTCTAAGAAAAAAGTATTGGTAATTGGAACAGGTGAGTCTGCAGCAATGCTTGCAAAAACTTTGAATAATAAAGATATTGATTTTGATGTGACCAGTAGAAATTTAGAGCGAGCAACTGGCTTTACAACAATTCTTGGTGGAACCCCTATTGATTTTAACGATGTTTTAGCAGGATTTGACAAATATGATATTGTTTTTGTTGCAACTACCTGTGATTATTTCTTAATCACATATGATAGAATACGATTAGTTATGGAAGAAAAGAAAAAAGGAACACTTGTTTTGGATTTATCTGATCCTAGAACTGTTGATGAAGGAATTACAGCACTTCCTGGAATTAAATTATTGTTCAGAGATCAGATTGCAGAAATTTATGATGAAAGTGTAAAATCTAGAGTAGGTATTGTTCCCGCAGTAGAGAAAATTATAGAAAAAGAACTTCCAGTTTTATCTGCCAGAATGAAAAGATTAGATGCTTAATTTTTATTATATTTCTTGTTTTCTTAAGAGAAACTGCATAACTGCCTCTTTGGAATAATCTATTCCGTGTTCATCATCAGTGTGCTTTCTAAAATTATCAATAACTGTCTTCATTTCACCTTCGGCTACAAAATCACATTCAAACCCATAATCATTACACTTGAGTTTTGCCATACTTTATGAAAAAATAATCAATATAAAAGTCACATGTATGTAGTTCTAAAGTTGAATCTATTTTAAATCCCAAAATTGAGAATTACTCTTTCTAAATTATCTATCCGTATGATTCGAACTTGATGCCAAAACTTCCATCAGGCTTTTTTTCATGTTCTGTAACGAATCCTTTAGGGCCTATACATTCAATCACCCCATCAATTGTTCCTTGATATCCACAAATGTAGACAATGGTATTTTCTGGAGTTAATTGTTCACCAACCATTTCTTCTACAGGTGATAATCCTGATTTTTTGTCAGGCTTGAAGAATGATTCCACTCTACCTACATGACCATTCCAAGATCTGTTGAAAAATTCTTTTGGTCTACTGATTGCAGATCTATATCTGAAATTCCATTTGTCTCTTCCTTTTTTTTCACTTTCTAATTCTAAATCTGTTAAGAGACGTTTGTAACTTAATTCATCAACATAACTTGCACCATGAAGTACAACTACTTCTCGTTTATCATTAGTATCGTGAAAATGTTTTGCAAATGCAATGAATGGTGCTAATCCAGTACCTCCACCAACACAAATTATTCTTCTATTGTCTTTTTGCCCATTTGGTAATTTGTCGCTAATTTGTAATGCAGATCCTGTTGGATCTCCAAGAGATACTTCATCACCAACACTTAGATAAAATAATTCAGTTGTTACGCGACCTGGAAGTGGTTTTCTGACCCATCTAATTACAAATTCAAAATAATCTCTATTTTCTGGATGAGATGCAATGGAATATGCTCTTCGAACAATTTTTTTCTCTGCTGGAATTGGAAGACCAATTGTTAAAAATTGACCTGTTTTGTATTCTGGCATTCCTTTATCTGGAACTAATCTGATAATTACTAGATCTTCTTTTAGTAATTCTCTATATACTACTTTTGCTTTCATCTCAGTTACCATACAAGAAGTTTTTTCCTAACTTTGGTTAAATATATTTCTCTTAGCATTAATTTGTTAGTTCTATTAAAAACTCAAGAATATCAAATAAATTATCAAACTATTCATATTTTTTCAATTTTTTATTCACAAAATTCAATTATTGATTTGTGACATTATTTCATCAAGAATTTCCTGATTTGCAGCTGCAATGAAAGAAACCCTTGTCTCATAACTTAGATCGGCATCAAGTGGATTCAAATTCTCATCTAATAGCATTCCACCTGCTTCTTTAACAATTACATAACCTGCTGCAATATCTTGGATTCTAATTTTATTTCTCAAATCAATAAAAATATCAATCAATCCTCTTGCAAACATTGCCATTTCAAGAGCATTTGCTCCAAAATGTCTAATATGATCATGATTTTGAAAAATTGGATGTAGTTTATTCATTAATTCAATTGATGCACCTGATGTATTAATTCCAACTATTTTGTAGACAGGATCTTTTTTGTGAACTTTGATTTGTTTATTATTAAAAAATGCACCTTTGTTTTTTGATGCCCAATACATCTCACCATTAGAGAGATTTGTAACCACACCGTCTGTAATAGAACTAAGCTTATCATCAGTTGCAAAAGCTAACGAACTACAGAAAAAAGGAACCCCTCTAACTGCATTTGCAGAACCATCAATTGCATCCATTATAACAAATCCTTTTGGGTTATCTGATAACTCAACTCGCCCACATTCCTCACCTAAAACTATACATTCAAAATTAATTTCTTTAAGATAATCTAAAACCGTTTTTTCAGCAATAATGTCTATGTTTCTTGAAATATCTCCTCCAGCTCCAATACCAAAATCACCTGCTGCATCTTCTGTTCCTGCAAGATCTTTTACATTTTCATAAATTTTGTTTGAAGCTTCACGAAGAATTTCTATTACATCCATATTGTCAAATTTGTCACTCGTAATTTAAGTGAAGAAAATATTTAATTTGAAAGCATAAATAACAATAAAAAAGATTAACGTTTGTGAGTGGTAAAGATCAATCTGTAATTAGTAAAGAATCTTTGATGAGTACAAAACCTGGAAAACAGATTATCAAACAAGTTTTGTTCAAATCTAAAGGTTACAAATTATTTAACAAATACAAAGAAGAAACAGAGAACCAATTTCAGAATTTTGCAGAAAGATTTGCTCAAGGATTACTTTATGAAATAAAATCAGACACAAATCCAAATGCAACTCAACAAGCATTTGGTAATGAAGTAGGTTCCACTGAAATTATCTTAAATACATCTGAAATTGAGCCTATTAAATCAAAATTAGAAAGTCTTGAGGTGATGCAAGATAGAGTAAACCGAATTTTAAATTCAAATTTTGTGAAAATGACCTTCCCTGTTTTTAATGGATTATTTGATGCAGCAGCAGAATATTCTGGAAGAGACGATCCTCAATTAAAACAAGATATGGTTGAAGGACATATTCTTGCAATTGATCTAAGTGAACCTATGGATAGAATTGTAGACAAAGATGAAGATTTAGAATTTCTTGATGATTACAAACTAATGAATCCATATATTTTAAAATTAGCTCGAGATAAAATTTCTAAAGGTGGTGAGCAAGTTCTAAAAGAATTTGAAGCAGGATTCAAAGATGCTCAAGTTGGGCAATATTTAGATGAAAAATTAAAATCAAAACCCACAGAAATTACTGAAGAAGATATGACATTGTCTTACAAAAAATATCGTGCAGTGATGGGAACTGCTGGAAGAAATATGGCTTTAGCAGAAAGACCGTTGGGTGAAATTTTTTATTTAGGTATGGCAAGAGCTGCTGAAAGCGTTGGATGTGGAAATGAAATTGAAGATTCGATTAAAAATGGTTTTGTAAAAATACCTTCTTGGCCACTTTACTATTCATTATTAGCAAATGATGTGAAAAAAGGATTTGAAATCACTTTGGAAAAAAGTAATTTGTATTTACAAGATGCAAGACTTACACTTGAATTATTGCCTGATGATTTTTCTCACAAAGAATTTTTAGAATTTTTATTTTTAACTGTGGAGCATTATAACCAATATTGGTACAACAAATTACAAAAAACCAATAAATGGTCAGAGTATCAATCTAAACTTCCTAAGTGATTGCATTGATGTGGTCTGAAAAATACCGACCTCAGATAATTTCTGACATGGTTGGAAATGAAGAAGCCAGAGCAGCAATTATTGAATGGTTTGTTAAATGGAAAAAAGGTACAAAGCCCTTACTTTTAGTAGGTCCTCCTGGAATTGGAAAAACTACAATAGCATATCTTGTTGCAAAACAGTTTGGATATGACATGATTGGACTAAATGCAAGTGATGTTAGAAGTAAATCTAGAATTAATGAAATTCTTATGCCTGTTTTAGGAAATGTGAGTGTTTTAGGAACTCCTATGATCTTTGTAGATGAAGTTGACGGAATTCATGGTCGTGGTGATTATGGTGGTGCATCTGCACTTGTTGATATTTTAAAAGAACCAACTGTTCCAATTGTTCTTGCAGCAAACAGTGATACATCAGATAAAATGAAAAGTATCAAAAAAGTAGTAAAAACAATTTATTTCAAAAGAATACCTCCACGATTATTACGCGTATATCTTGAAAATATTTTGAAAAAACAAAGTGCAAAATTAAGTCCTGGGGCTTTAATTAAAGTCATTGACAAATCAAAAGGCGACATTCGTTCAATGATAAATCTTACACAATCTTTAGAAACAGGATTTAATCCACAAACAGAACAATCTTTTGAAAGTGTTAATGTTGAAGATGGAGTAAATGCTTTCTTTAAAGCAAATTCAGTTGAAGAAGCTCGCAGTGTTCTTTATTCTATGCAAATTGATCCTAGAGAAAAAATCAATGCATTTTATTCTAGTATTGTGACTAGTGAATTAGATAGTGCTTCACTTGCAAAATATTTAGAAATAATTTCAACTGCAGATATGCTTTTTGGAAGAATTATGAAAACTCAGAATTGGAGATTGCTTAGGTATCTAAATGATACTTTAATTAAATTATATCAAAATGATGACCGAATAAGATATTCTCAATATAATTTATCGTGGCCTTTACTAAATAGAATTCGTTGGGATGGTGCAAAAATAAAATCATTGTCAAATGTTATGGCAAGAAAATTACATTTATCTTCTAGTTCTTTTGTGACATTGTGTTTGCCTTTTGTTTTATTTTGTATTAAGAATAAAACTCTAGAATTAGAATTAGAAGAAACATTTGTAGATATCATTGAAAAGGAGATTGAACTAATACAATGAGTTGGAGAAAAATCCCCATGAAATTTCCTGGAATCTGCATAGTTTGTAATGAAAAAATTCCTGTTGATGAAATTGGGTTATGGGCAAAAGGTTTGGGTGTTAAACATGAAAAATGTGCCCAAACTAACGAATTACAATGTATTATGTGTGGTGCCCATGCTGGTTGCTCTCAATGTGAATTTCAAGAAATTTGTGATATCCCAAATGTCTCTCAATTATGTATCTGTAAGAAATGTAGCGAAGAAAATGATGCTTTTAGCTCTTATCAAAAATCAGTAAACAAGAAATTTCCACTTCTTAATTCCTGATATTCTAAAATAAACCATGATCTTTGAATTTTTGTAAAAATTTCACATCATGATATTCTCAAATTAAATTAATATAGGAAACTATTCTCCTTTAGAATACTATGCATTCTGAAAAGATTGAAGGGTATACTAAAAAAAATAATACAGCATTACAAGGTGGAGGTCAAGATCGAATTAAGGCTCAACATGACAAGGGCAAATTAACTGCTCGTGAAAGAGTCCATCTCTTACTTGATGAAGGCACTTTTACTGAAATTGATCCATTAACTACTCACCATTATCACGAATATGACATGCAGAAAAAGAAATTCTTTACAGATGGTGTAATTGGCGGTTATGGAAATGTAGATGGCAGACAAATTTTTGTATTTGCTTATGATTTCACCATACTTGGTGGAACACTTAGTCAAATGGGGGCTAAAAAAATCTGCAAACTAATGGATCATGCAGTTCAAACTGGATGTCCAATTATTGGAATTATGGATTCTGGTGGTGCAAGAATTCAAGAAGGAATTATGAGTCTTGATGGATTTGCAGATATCTTTTATCATAATCAATTAGCTTCTGGTGTGATTCCACAAATCACTGCAAGTATCGGTCCATCTGCTGGTGGTTCTGTTTATTCTCCTGCAATGACTGACTTTGTAATTATGGTTGATAAAGTAGGAACAATGTTTGTCACAGGACCTGATGTGGTCAAAACTGTGTTGGGTGAAGAAATTTCATTTCAAGATCTTGGTGGTGCAATGACACATGGTTCAAAAAGTGGTGTTGCACATTTTGTAGCCAAAAATGAATACGAGTGTATGGATTATATCAAAAAATTAATTTCATTTTTACCTCAAAATAATTCTGAAGCACCACCAAAAATTACTACTGATGATGATCCAAACAGAATGGATCATAACTTGATTAACATAATTCCAGAAAATCCATTACAACCATATGACATGAAAGAAATCATAAACTCAATTGTCGATAATCACATATTTTTTGAAGTCCATGAATTATTTGCTCAAAACATTGTAGTCGGTTTTGCAAGAATGAATGGTAGAGTTGTAGGAATTATTGCAAATCAACCAATACATCTTGCAGGTGCACTAGACATTGATTCATCAAACAAAGCATCTAGATTCATCCGATTCTGTGATGCATTTAATATTTCTCTTATCACATTAGTAGATACACCTGGATACATGCCAGGTTCTAATCAAGAACATAATGGTATCATTAGACATGGTAGTAAGTTACTTTATGCATATTGTGAAGCCACTGTTCCAAAAATTACTTTAGTTATTGGTAAGGCATATGGCGGTGCATACATTGCAATGGGAAGTAAAAATCTCAGAACTGATATTAATTATGCATGGCCAACAGCTAGATGTGCTGTATTAGGTGGAGAAGCTGCTGTAAAAATTATGTATAGGAAAGATCTTAGCGAAGCTGAAGATGCTGAGGCACTAAAAAAACAATTAATTGATGAATTTACAGAAAAATTTGAAAATCCTTACGTTGCTGCATCTCATGGAACTATAGATAATGTAATTGATCCTGCTGAAACAAGACCTATGTTGATTAAAGCACTTGATATGCTTGAAAATAAAAGAGTAAAACAATTACCAAGAAAACACGGAAATATTAATTTGTGATTAAATATGATTGAAAAAGTACTCATTGCAAACAGAGGAGAAATTGCTTTACGTGTAATTAGAACATGTAAGGCACTTGGAATTAAAACTGTTGCAGTATATTCTGATGAAGATTACAATTCAATGCATGTTAAACAAGCTACTGAAGCATATCATATTGGAGAAGCATCTCCTGCAAAATCTTATCTTAATCAAGAAAAAATCCTTGAAGTTATTTTGGCTTCAGGAGCTGATGCAATTCACCCGGGCTATGGATTCCTTTCAGAAAATTCTGATTTTGCAACTACTTGTGAAAAAAATAACATAAACTTTATTGGACCATCAGGAAAATCCATGGATCTTTGTGGAGATAAAATGCAATGTAAAGTTGCAATGCTTAAGGCCAAAGTGCCAACAGTTCCTGGAAGTCCAGGACTTGTAAAAGATGTTGAAGAGGCATTAAAAATTGCAAACGACATTGAGTATCCTGTAATGTTAAAATCAGTTTACGGTGGTGGAGGTCGTGGAATTAGAATTGTTACAAATGACAAAGAATTGCGTGAAGGCTTTGAAACAGTTACAAGTGAATCTATTTCTGCAGTAGGTAAATCTGCAATTATTGTTGAAAAGTTCCTTGAAAAAACAAGACACATTGAATATCAAATGTGTAGGGACAAACATGGTAATGCAGTTCATATTTTTGAGCGAGAGTGTTCTATTCAGAGAAGAAATCAAAAACTCATTGAACAAACACCTTCTCCTGTAGTTGATCAGGAAACACGAGATAGAGTAGGTGAATTAGTTGTAAAAGCATCAGAAGCAGTTGATTATACTAATTTGGGAACTGCTGAATTCTTAAGAGCAGATAATGGAGAATTTTACTTTATTGAAATTAATGCTAGATTGCAAGTAGAGCATCCAATATCTGAGATGGTCTCTGGATTAGACTTTGTTAAACTTCAAATAGATATTGCAAATGGCGAACCATTACCTTTCAAGCAAAGTGATCTTAAAATGAATGGATATGCAATCGAATGCAGAATTAATGCAGAAGATACTTTCTTGGACTTTGCTCCATCAACTGGACCTATATCTGATGTAATCATTCCTGCAGGGCCAAGCGTTAGATGTGATACCTATCTTTATCCTGGCTGTACTGTTTCACCATTTTATGATTCACTTATGGCAAAACTCATTACTTGGGGACAAACATTTGAAGAATCTAGAACTAGAATGCTTGCTGCATTAAATGACTTTTACATTGAAGGTGTTGAAACCTCAATACCACTATACAAAACAATTCTAAATTCTGATGAATACAAAAATGGAGATCTCTCTACAGACTTTTTAAAACGTTATGATATGATTGATAGATTAACTACAGATCTTAAAAAAGAAAAAGAAGAAAAAAGCGAAGCTGCTTTAGCTGCTGCAATAATTCACTCTGAATATTTTAAGAGCCGTGTACAAAATAACACTGCCAACAACGCAAATTGGAAATACAAATTGGATTGATGAAAAATGAATTATAAAATACAAGACATTGAAAAATCATTTGAAGGAAGAATAATAGAAAATCTTGGAAACAATGATTATGTAATTAAAATTAATGATAACGAACATAAATTAAAAATTATTACTATGAATTCTAAAGGAATAGAATTCATTTTAGATCAAAAATATCACAAAGCAAAATATCTTGAACAATCTACAAATGAAATGAATATTGTAATTGATAACGTTCCAATTACTATTAATCGTAATACCCATTTTGATGAGGTTGTATACAAAATAACTGGTGGTGCCAGTGGTATTGATGCACAATTAGCTTTGAAAAGTCAAATCCCTGGCAAGGTTGTATCAATATCTGTTTCAGAAGGAGATTCTGTGAAGAAAGGAGATGTTGTTTGTACTTTAGAATCAATGAAAATGCAAGTTGCTATAAAATCTCACAAAGATGGAGTTGTAAAAACAATAAAAGTTAAAGAAACTGGAACTGTTGCCAAAGGCGACGTTGTTGCAGAAATAGAATAATTTTTTTTATTTTAAGAACTTTTTAATTTCTTCATAGTTTGGCTCTTTTAATGGATCTTCTGAAACCCACTTGTAACCAATTTTTCCATCTTCATTAATAATGAAAATAGAACGCTTTGCAGCATTGTAATCTTTAATGTGAAGTAAATCTGGCATCAAAATATCGTAATCTCGAATTGTTTTACTGGTATAGTCTGCTAATAATGGAAAGTTAAAGTTGTTTTTTTCTGCAAATGCCTTGTTTGCAAACGGACCATCATTACTAATTGCAACTATTTTAGCACCAAGATCTGAAATTTCTTTCCACGAGTCTCTAAATGAACAAAGTTCTATTTCACAGACAGGAGAACTTGCTGCAACTATGAATGATAATACTATTTTTCCACCTTTAAATTCATCCAAATTACGTATTTTTAATTCAGTATCTACTAGTTCGAATCCAGGAGCAGTGTCTCCTATATTTAATGGCATAATCGATCTTTGAAATTATCCTATTAAGTCCTTTTCAATTTTTTTAAAAGATTGATTCCAAAAATAACACATACCTTTTTATACAAAAATTGGAGTGAAAAGCTAAATTGGTCGGGGAATTAGCGGGCAATTACAGTACCGTTGTATTGATGTTTGGCTTTGCCGTAGTAGCAATGGCTCCAGCTTTAGTTATTTCTAGAATGATTTCTCCTCGAAAAAAAAGTAATCCAGTTAAATTTTTGCCAATGGAATGTGGACAAGTTCCAACTGGTGAGGGTAGAACTCATTTTATGATGCAGTATTACCCGTACATTCTGATGTTTGTAGTGTTTGATGTGATGGCAATATTTTTGTATGCATGGGGTAGTTCACTTTTAGAAATTCCAAAGATGGCAACACTGCCGATGATGGGATTTTTAGCAATCATGTTTGGAGCAATGGCTTTTGCATTGTATCAATCCGGGAGAAGAAGAATATGGTAGTTTTTTATATAAATTGTATTTACGAAGGTAGGGAATAAAATTGCTTAAAGATTTAGTAACACCAGAAAACGCAAATGTCTTTGTTGGCAAGTTAGGTGATATTTTAGAAAAAGCAATTGGTAAACCATTGGGCTATGCCATTAATTGGGGTAGAATTTGGTCCCTCTGGCCTGTTCACATTGAAACAGCTTGTTGCAGTGTAGAATTTGGTGCAGCATCTAGTCCTAGATATGACGTTGAAAGATTTGGTATCATTGAAGCATTTGGTTCACTTAGACAATGTGATTTGGTAGTTGTTCAAGGGACTATTACAAGAAAGATGGCACCACGTCTCAGATTAGTTTATGATCAAATGCCAGAACCAAAGTATGTGATTGCTATGGGAGCTTGTGCAATTACTGGAGGGCTGTATTTTGATTCATACAATGTACTTCCAGGAATTGATGGAATTATTCCAGTTGATGTCTATGTTCCAGGCTGCCCACCTAGACCTGAAACTCTTATCCAAGGATGTATGTTATTGCAAGAAAAAATTAAGAGAATGAAGGCTAGGAAGTTTGTATAATGAGACTGTATTTTTTAACTGGTCATAGTAGATACTAGAAATTACTCCGCATAGAACACATACTTTGAATAATGTTTGACTAGTCATCTCTCACCAATTTACTATATAGGAAATAAAAATATGGTAATCCCCCATCTAGAGAGTCATTCATCTTGGTCTATACTTCCTCCCTGACCATACAACACATGCATGGTAAAGGTATCTGTAATATCAGGATGATTTCTCAGTCTTTTGATAATCTGTTCTATCCCGTTAGGGTCTAAAGATGTGACTTTTAGAAATATGTCATATTTCCCCCAAATCCCGTTGATTTCAACTATCTCAGGCAAGTCCTTAAATTCTGAAATAACTTTAATTTCACTGCCGGTGCTACAATTTATGAGAATGTATGCTTGCATACATCAAGTACTATCCATAATACATCAAGTACTATCCATAATACATCAAGTACTATCCATAATACATCAAGTACTATCCATAATACATCAAGTACTATCCATAATACATCA
>JAPFBP010000085.1 GCA_029250275.1 Candidatus Nitrosopumilus sp.
CAAAAAAATTCATTCCAATTCAGAGTGTCGGGTGCTACATTCCTGGTGGTTTGGCAAGATATCCAAGTTCTGTTATAATGTCTGTGATTCCAGCCAAAATTGCAGGAGTCAAAAGAATCGTAGTTGTATCTCCACCAAATTCTAATGGGGAAATTGATCCATTAACTATAGTTTGTGCTGATATTTGTGGCGCAAATGAAATTTACAAAACAGGAGGCGTACAATCCATTGCCGCATTATCTTTTGGAACAAAATCGATTCTCAAAGTTGATAAAATTGTAGGTCCTGGGGGTGCATTTGTTACAACTGCAAAATTCATGATTAGTGATCAGACTGGAATTGATATGCTTGCAGGTCCGACTGAATTGGGAATAATGGCAGATAATTCAGCAAATCCAAAATTTATTGCATTGGATTTAATTTCTCAAGCTGAACACAGCAATGACACATTTTGTTATTTAATTACCACCTCTGAGAATCTTGCAAAGTCAGTAAACAAAATTGTTTCAGAATTAATTCCAATTGTTCAAAGAGGAAAAATTGCTCAATCCAGTCTGAAAAATAATGGATTTATTGGAATATGTAAAACTAATTCTGATATGATAAAACTTGCAAATATTCTAGCTCCTGAACATTTACAAATAATGATGAAAAGTTCTGAATCAATTTCTTCAAAAATTACTTCTTCAGGACTTGTTTTGATTGGGAACAATACTCCGTCATCTGCAAGTGACTACATTCTAGGCTCAAATCACATTCTGCCCACTAGTGGATTTGGAAAAATTAGAGGCTCACTATCTGTTTTGGACTTTATCAAAATAAACACCCAGATCACATCATCTAAAAAATCATTATCAAAAGTTTCAAAACATCTTAAAGTTTTGACTGATGCTGAAGGCCTTACAAACCACTATGAGGCAGTAAGAGGTAGATTAAATTGAAAAAAAATTGGTTTGATGAAAAAATTGAAAAATTCAGTTCAATAGGTGGTTATCAAAAACCAGAACTTGTTGAAGATTCAGTAAAACTTGACTCTAATGAAAATTATGTAATTCCAAAACAATTTCAAAATGATATAATTTCTTTTGCAAAAAAACATTCTGACGTTAGAGAATACCCGCTAGGTGGGGTTGAAAGATTAATTAATGTCTTATCAAAATTTGTCAAAATGCCATCATACATGATCGGTGTTGGTAATGGCTCTGATCAAATTTTAGATTTGATACTTTCAAATTTTGCATCAAAGGAAACCAAAGTTCTCACATCTAATCCTACATTTGGATTTTTTGAAGAACGTTGTAAATTATATGGCATACCATTAATTGCAATCCCTTTTTCAAATAATATGGAATTGGACATTAAAGAATTCACAAAGCAATCAAAAAATGCAGATATTTTATACCTTGATTCTCCAAACAATCCTACCGGATTCCAATTTTCTAAAAATAAATTACAAAAACTTGTACAGTCTTTTACAGGTCTTGTAATAATTGATGAGGCATATGGGGAGTTTAGTGAATACTCTCTTGTAAACATGGCAAAGACCCAAGAAAATCTGATAGTTGTTCAAACTCTTTCAAAATCATTTGGATTGGCAGGATTGAGATTAGGTTATTTTATTGCAAGCAAAAAATTTACTGAAACTTTTATGAATGTTTTACAATATCCATACCCTCTAAGCACAATTACTATTGAATCTGGAATTGCAGCTTTGAAAAAATCAAAACTAATGACAGATACTGTTGATAGTATCAAAATTGAAAGAAAAAGAATTATTGAAACTCTACAAACTTTTGATGCCTTTGAGGTGTTTGATTCAAAGGCTAATTTTGTGCTTTTTGATGCTCATGGTGCCTACAAACGTATCTATTCAGCACTTGCTGAACAGGGAATCTCAATTCGCAAACTTGGTAAAATTGGGAATCATGATGGATGTCTTAGAGTTACCATTGGAACAAAAGAAATGAACTCAAAATTCTTGTTGGCTATTCGTGATTTATTGGGATGACTTTAACAAAAAAATCTGAAGGAATCTATACAGATGAGTCACTTGATTTATCTAAAATTGATTGTATAATATTTGATTGCGATGG
>JAPFBP010000059.1 GCA_029250275.1 Candidatus Nitrosopumilus sp.
CATCAAATTATACATCACCATTAGAAAAAATATTTGAAAAAAAATTAGAATTACTCTCAAAAGAATTAGAGCAAGAAAAAGATCATGAAAAGCAACAAAATATCCTAAAAACGATCAACATGTTATTAGAAACAATAGAAAAAATGAAAGACAAATAATAAAGTTTTTATGTTAAAATCCGTGATGACGAATTGTAATGGCAGATAAGAAATCAGCACCACTTCCAGCATCAAGTGGTGGTCTCATGAGATTCTTTGAAGATGAGACAAAAGGATTTAAAATTGACCCAAAAATTGTAGTGTCAATCCCAATCAGTTTAATTGTCGTTTCATGGGTAATCAATTTATTTTTAGCTCCGTGAAGGAACAATGAAAAAAAATCCAGATGATGTTTCAAATATACATAATAGATTTTCCCTCACTCTAGTCAATCCAGGATCAAAATATTTTTCACTAGTCATTTCAATGGTAGTTGCATCAGTAACTGTTCTTGCAATATATTTTGGATATTTGAGTGGTTTAGGTTTTGAAGAAAATTGGTATAGATTGCCAATAGTTTTGGGAGTATTATCTTTAACACAATTACTAGATACTAGATTTACAAAGAAAAAAGAATACTCAAAGTCTCTACATTCATCTCTTTTTGGAAATATGTTATGGACAGTTACCCTGTTAATGGGGATTCTTTCAAGTGTGGTTTTATCAAAAGATATCGAACCATTCTTCATCACATTGGGTTTGTTACTTTTTGCCAGTTTTAGAATAGGAATTTACACTACAACGTTAGGGGCAAGTCTCAAAAAAGCTTGGGCAATATGCTTTATTCAACCTGTGGCAATGTTTCTTGTATTAATTCCACAAGAATTGTGGATTTCAATTCTTAGTGAACCAATAGGGTTAGGATATGGAATATCATTTATGATAATTGCCAGTGTATGGTCGTTTGTTACAGATAGAGCAGGAAGACCTGCAATGAAAAGTACACATAAAACAATTCAAGCATATCTTGCATCTCAAGGAAATGATTTTGAAGACGCTGAAGTGCTTATGGAACAGAGTTCAAATGAAACCAAAGTATCTACCTCGCAAATTAAATTTTCATCACATAATGGAGATAAAGAGTTCAGAATGGTATTGCCAGAAATACATCCTGGACCATACCATCCAGTAGGGGGAAGCAATATTCCGTACCTAATTTACAAAAATTTATCATCATCAGCTATGGTCATGCATAGCATTTCAAATCATGCATTAAACCTTCCATCAAGAAATGAAGTTGAAAAATATTTAAAAAATTTAGAAAACAGTAAAGTCAAAGAAGAAGGTATCAAATGTACAGAACCAGTAACTGTTCAAATTAACAAATCCAGAGTTACAGGTTTACTTTTTGGTAATAATCCATTACTATTTTTGTCATTATCCCCACATGGGATGGAGGATATTCCAAGTTATATGAAAACAGAAATTGAACAATATGCAAATAATCGAAATTATGCACGAACAATGATTGTAGATTGTCATAATGCAATGGGTGAGGAAATTTCAAATGAAGATGGAGAAGATATGTTAAAAGCTGTAAAATCTTGTTTAGATGCCTTAATTTCAAAAGATAGTTTTCCGATTGGATTAGGATATGCAAACACGGATGAAATGGATGTATGGACAGAAGATTTAGGAATGGGAGGACTCGGGATTATTTGTCTCAAAATTAATGATAAAAAATATTTTCTTGGATGGGCAGATGCAAACAATATGGAAAATGGAATAAGAGAGAAAATCATAGATATTTTTGCAAAAAGAGATTATCAATTATTGGAAATTTGTACATCTGACACACATTATGCACCAGTTAAAGCCAGAAATAGAAACGGATACTATCAATTGGGATTAATTACAAGTGCAGAGAAACTTGCAAAATGGTTATTTACAATTGCAAAAATTGCAGAGGCAAACATCACTACAGTAAAATTTGAAATTTTAGAAAATGAGACAACCGTTAAAGTGATGGGTCAAGATATCTACAAAGATTATTCCAAAGCGCTAGAGAATTCATTAAAAATTACCAAGGGATTTGTAATAGGTTGTTTAGGGTTATTTGTGACTAGTCTGTTCCTATAGTATTCATTTGATCAAGGTTACCATAAAATTCATCAATAAATGAAGCAAACTGGAAAATAGGAACTATGGGTACATTCTCAATAAAGTTAATTTTATCTTGATATAATGTTACAATTACTGGTACCGCAATTGCACCAGGAGTTTTTGCAACATACTGTTTTGTTCTTTCTATCTGTTTTTTAACAGTAGTTGATAATGCAGATGTACTGTAACGCTTCCAGTGTTTACAGTCAATTAAAATTGCAATACCGAGTCTAATTCCAACAACATCAATTTCCATCCTAGGTTTTGTTAACATCAAATTTTTCATTACTGCAAAATTTCTTTCAGATAACATCGCAGCAGTTAAACCTTCAAAATCTCTCCAATCAAGCACAATAGAGATTTCATCTATAGGATAGCCTTTTTCAAGTAAATATATTGCAATTTTTAATTTATCGCCATCTTCAAAATAATATGAATTTTCTTGCTTTGATCCAATATCATTTTTGATAAATTCATCTAAAATTATTTTAGAATCATTAGAATTTATTTTTGTAACAGCAGAAAAGTCTTGAACAGAAATACCACCGGGAATTATTCCATGTAATCCATTTATCATTTTAGGATGAATTTCCAATTGTAGATTTTGAATCACATTAGAAATATAGGTTTTAGTACATGGTTTTAAAATAAAGAATATGAAAACAATGCTAGTTATCATACTAGCTTTTTCAGTAACACCGATATTTTACAATGAAGCATTTGCAGAAAAAAATACATATTTTGATTCAGTGAAATTCATTCAGTATTTGGATGAAAACACAGCATTAGAAGAAGTAAGAAATGGCAATCTAGACATATATTATTACACAATATCTCCAGACAGATTAGAGAGTAATCAAGATAGAGAGGGATTACAGGTGTTTGATTCTACAGGAGGTTCATACAGTATTCTAGTAAACCCTGCTGAATCTGAGAAATTCAATCCATTTTCAAGCAAAGATATCAGATTTGCTTTGAATTACCTAGTAGATAGAAAATTTATTGTGAATGAATTGATGGGAGGCTATGGCTCAGCAATTATTTCATACTATAGTCCATCAGATCCAGAATATCTTACAGTTATTGAACAATTAGAGACGTATAATTTCAGATACAATCCATCGCTTGCAAATGAAATCATCTCAAAAGTGCTAGATGAAAAAGGAGCAATCAAAATTAATGGAAAATGGCAAATAAATCAAAGTCCGATTGAAATTACAATTTTTATCAGAAGTGATGATCCAGTGAGAAAATCTATTGGAGAAATATTATCAGTAGAATTAGAAAAAACAGGGTTTACAGTTAAGAAAGAATTTGGAGATTTGAATAAAGCATTCGTGATAGTTTATGGTTCAAACCCTGCAGATGTAAAATGGAATCTTTACACAGAAGGATGGGGCCGCTCAGCATTTGTAAGATATGATTCAGTAGGGTTAGGACAAATGTATTCCCCATGGTTTTCAAATATGCCAGGATTCAATGATCCATCATATTGGAATTATAAAAATGAAAGATTGGATTCGATGAGTCAAAAAATATACACTGGTGATTTTGAGACATCAGAGCAGAGAACTGAATTAATACAAAATACAGTAATTGAAGGAATCAATGAATCCGTGAGAATTTTTTTGGCAAGCAAAATAGATCAATATGTTGCAAATGAAAAAATCAGTGGTATAGTAAATGATTTTGGCGCAGGAGTTCCAAGTAGATTTACACCAATTAATGCAAAAAGTGACAATGATGAATTAGTAATTGGGGTCAGGCAAATATATCAAGGAGCATGGAATCCAATCATTGGTTTAACAGATAGTTATAGTAGACATATTTGGGACATCATTTCAGACCCTGCAACATTCAAACATCCATTCACTGGAGAAACATTTCCAGTAAGAGCAACATGGAAAGTCGAAAATCAAGGACCAAATGCCAAAATCAATATCCCTCAAGAATCAATACAGTGGGATCCAATATTACAAAAATGGAAAAATGTTGAATTAGACTCACAGTCTACAAGTAAAGTAACATTTGATTATAAATTTAGCAAGTGGCACAATGGTGAAAAAATGGATATGAACGACATTCTACATTCATTATATTTTACAATAGAGTGGGGAACTCAAACAGATGAAAATGATAAAACATTTGATACTGAATTTACTCCAAGAGCTGAGCAAAGCATACAATCAATCAGAGGAATAAACCTGATTGATGAAGATACAATTGAAGTTTATGTAGATTATTGGCATTTTGATGAAGGGGAAATAGCAGAATGGGCAGCATTATGGAATACAGTTCCATGGGAAATTACTGCAGCAATGGAAAAAGCAGTAACGGATGGAAAAGTGTCATTTTCAAGATCAGGGGCTACAAGTAAAAATGTAAACTGGTTATCACTAATTGTTCCAAATGACGCAAATATCATAAAAGAGTATTTGGAGAAATTTAAAGAAACAGATTACATTCCTCAATCACTAATAGAAAATAATAAAAATTTAGAATATTATCAAACCAGATATGATTCTTCAATTAATTGGATTCAGATTAACCATCATGCTGTAATAAGCAATGGTCCATTTTATTTAGACTCATATTCTCCTGAATCAAGAACTATCAAAGTAACGGCATTTGATGATGATTCATATCCATTCAAAAAAGGAGAATGGTCTAAATTTGAAAAAGCAGAATTCCCATCAATTGAAAAAATAGACATTAAAAAAGCAATTCAAAAAGGAACAGAAATAAACATTATGATTGAAACTAAAAATTCAGATTCAATATTATATTTTTTAACAAATAGTAGAGGTGAAAATATTATTTCAGAAACACAATCAATTCAAGATAATAACACAATAATCAAAATATCCCCGGTAGATACGAATAGATTAGACATAGGAGCAAATAATATCAAAATATTTGCAATATCAAATTCAGTGTTAAAACCTGATTTTTATGAATCAAGCTTCATTGTAATTGATAGTAAAACAGATTTACCAATTACTACCAATGAAAATATAGAATTTTCTAAAAAAGAATCAGAGTACTGGTTATTGATTATACCAATAATTGCATTTATTGTAATCGTGACATATCTAAAGAAACGAAATTAAATCAATCCATAATCTTTTAAAATCAATTCAATTTGAGATTCATTTTCAAGTTTAGAATATTCTTCTAAGAGATTCTGATTAAGTTCATAGAAAGTATGCCCCCACTTGAACTTGTCAAGTAATTCCAAGGCTTGTTCTTTAGAACCTAAAATAAATAAAGATGCAGCCAATGCTTCAGCAGTTGTTAATTTGTTTAATTTTGAATAATTTACAGGATTACCCGCAAGTAAAGGAGGAAGTTTTCTTTTGATTCCTGCAAATTTTTTAGAAAATGCCTGATCTACTAGATTCCATGAACAATCAATTCCAATAACAGTACGAATGATTAATTTATCTTTAGGGAGTAAAGTTTTTTCAGAAAAAGGGTCCAAAACTAATCCTTTAGAACCAATTTTTTTGATGTTTTGTGCAAGACCAAATTTTACCATTTTAGCAGCTGTGCATTTTTTGGGATCATCTTGATAAAACATTAAAACTTGTAATTTCATGACAATAAAGAATAAAATTCAGAGTATTTTGAATTTACTCTAAAGTTTTGTATGTTACTTTATAGTAAAATCTTGAAACTTGTTCATCCTTGATTATCTCTACATTCCAATTGGT
>JAPFBP010000086.1 GCA_029250275.1 Candidatus Nitrosopumilus sp.
ACAATCTCTCTAGTAAAAGTTAATTTTCAAATTATTAATTTCAATTGGAATGATTATGCAAATTAAGTACGGTTCTACTCCAGTATGTTCTGTTCCAGTACGGGGATAGAAAATTAATTTTAGAAAGAAAAAAGTTAAAGTGTTAAAGTTAATTGGACGGAAACAGAAAAACTAGGACTTTGATGAATTTTGATTATAGTTCTTTAGTTGTTTTTTGATGACTATTGTGTTTTGCGTATGGTAAATCTCAAGTGATTGGTTCTTTATAAAATTAAGACTTTTTACGAATTGGATCGGTATTGTTATTCTTGTGGAGTGATACCTTTGATTCTTGTAGGTTTTTGTCAGCTTGTGTCGTATCTTGATTTGTACAGAGTTCTTCACAGGTTTCTTGTAAAGGCGCATGGTCGTAGTTTTCTCAGATATGGTGGCATGAACAATCATGTTGTCTGATAGTTGCATTTCCTGAGATGTTTTGTATGGTATGACAACATTGTAAGAATCATGTTTGTATGTGCCATAATTTTCTTTTTTGATTTTTATTTGATGGGTCAGTTTTGGCAATATTTGGTAGAGAAAATTTTGAATTTAAAGGAGAAATGGATTGTATCAGATTAAAATTTTCAATGGGACATTTGATTCAGTGCTGATTTTAATTTTTCCAAACTCTTTTGAGAACCGATATCGTGTCTATACTCAAGCATATCTTCTTTGGCATATGTGACATGTGTGTCAATTGCCTTGTTTATGAGTAATGATGCTGCATCTATGTCATCTGAAACGGTACTAAATGCACAAACTCGTGATTTTTTCAGGGTTTCATATTGGTGTATCCCCGTTTTGATGCATGATGCAAAGAATATTTTTATGCCCATCCCAGTTATTGCGTCCTCATCAATGCTAAAAGATGTGACATTGTCACTTTGTTCAGGATACTCTTTTGCTACTAGATATTTTACAACACTTGCTTTTTTGACAAATGAAACGACATCTTCAGACAGTGTCTTGTTCCAGAGATGTATTAATAATTCCGAAAAGGACCCTTCAAGAATACTGAGTATGTTTAATCCTTCTGGATCTCCAAAGCGCCCGTTAAACTCCATGAACTTTATGCCATGTTTAGTTTTGAAAAATCCCCCATTGAGAACTCCGTTAAAAAACAGGTTTTCTGATTTCATCTCATCAATTATTTTCTGCATTATGTATCTACAATCATCCAAATCTTGCTCACTCATGAATGGAAGTTTCTTCTCGGAATTCGTAAAGCAACCCATGCCACCAGTTCCTGCACCACTGTCTCCCTCATATCTGAACGGATAGTCATAGCTTGCAGGAGATACTACAAGATGTTCTCCATCAGTAATTCCCATGATTGTAAACTCTATTCCTTTCAACTTTTCTACCAACAGTACCTTTTCTCCATTATTCTTCTTTAGAAGAGATAATGCATAATCAATGCAATCTTGATATGTCAAGAGATGCTCAGGCATCACCTTTACACCTTTTCCACCAGTAAGTCCCTGAGGTTTTACTACTATTTCTAACCCTTTTGATTCAAATGATTTTACTGCATTTTTTAATTCTTCAATGTTACAGACAATTTTGTAAAAAGGCGTAAATTCAGGACAAACTTTTTGCATCATTTGGATAGAATATGCCTTGTCCCATTCTATGCGTGTTGCATCCTTTGTTCCGCCAATTGCTTTGAAATTATTCTCAAGTAAAACATCAATTACGCCGTTAGCCAAAGGCTGGTCTGCACTCACAAAGGCATAATCAATATTATTCTCTTTTGCAAATTGCAAAACCGTTTGCGGATCATCTGCATTACCCACCAAATATTTTCCACCTGACTGTACAACACAATCTACAATGAGTGGGTTTTTGTGGGCAATAACTGCATAAACTTGAGTGTCTTGCATGAGTCGCATGGCAAAAGCACCTTCACGCCCTCCGCTTCCGATGATGAGAAATTTCTTTTTCTCCATTAATGGTTTTCTTGTAACTATCTGAAAATATTAATCTTCAGAGAATTTTTGAACCTCTGAGAAATGTTTGG
>JAPFBP010000060.1 GCA_029250275.1 Candidatus Nitrosopumilus sp.
AAAAAATCCATAGGGATTGATAAAAGTAAAAAAATGATTATTCAGTCCATAAAAAAGACAGAAGGTAAAGAAGAATATTTTCACACAGACATTGAATCAATGAATTATCGAGGAAAATTTGATTTTATTTTTTCAATGGAATCATTATACTATACAGATTCCATTGAAATTGCATTAAAAAAAATATACAAATTGCTAAAACCAGGAGGACAATTTTTCTGCGGTACAGACTTTTACACAGATAACAAAGCAACTATTAGATGGGCAAGAATAATGAAAATTCAAATGCATTTACATTCAAAAAAAGAATGGAGGGAATTTTTCAAAAATACTGGTTTTGATGTAAAAACAAAACATATCAAAGATTTAAAAAATAAGAAGAAATGGAAAAGAGAACACGGTACATTATTCATAATAGGCACAAAACCTACAAAGTAATACTCAAATCTAATAACAAGATACAATATTCATGTGAGCTGGAGCACGACACGCTGCTACGGCAGAGGAAACTCCTCCCTCCAAACAGGAAATGTGATCTGGAGATAGATAATCAGAGATGGTTGGCAACGGAACAGAAAATAATCCAATATGGCGCACAATGATGGCAAAACCTGAGGTTTCCATAAAAGGAATGAAAAAGACGACCCACATGGAGCAAAGCCAAACAGAACTCATAGTTCCTGTACTAAGTTCAGGTAGGCTGCAAAGCGAAATATCGTGAAAACAGAAGGAGGGTTACTCCCAGCACACATGCTTTTTTAAAATCTTAAAAAAAATACAGTTATACATTAAAAAAATTATTTTCAACCATCAAGAAATAGTTGTTAACAAATACATCAAACAAAATAAAATATGTCAATTTGTGTAAATAAAGAATAGTGTAAAACTATGATTAACTCATTGCACTAACTTGTTCTTTACAGATATCAGCACTACATCTACATGTTCCATCACAGAGACATGCACCTTGCATTGCACAATCACATTCAGAACCTATTTCTACAGAAGCTGCACAACCACATGCGGCTTCCTCTTGAGAAGGAGTACTTTGTGAAGGTGGTGAACCTGGTTGTACTTCATCATAGTGAGTTCGTGTTTGTTGATAATCATTATCATCTCTTAGTTGGGCCTCACCCCTATTGGTTTGATAGCCACCAGAAGAGGCACTAGTTTCATAACTGACTAATCTACTAGGATCAATTCCTGTTTGTACGGATTTTGTATTTTTGAGTGAGCGATTACTGAAAATGAAAAATCCTATACCGCCAATTGCAGCCATTGTAGCCATTCCATAAACTATCATTACTGGGAAATCTCCAGTGGCGGTAGTCATGTAATCACTAGGAGCAGTTGGAGTAACACCTGTAATTTCAACTCCATCTAAAATATCTAAAGCACCAAAACCAATTATTGATATGTTTGCTTGATCAGAGGATTGAACACTTCTAACAGAGTATTTTTTATCAGCCATAATTTCAGCCTCAAAGATTCTTTCAACTTGTCTTCCTTCTCTAATACTACTTTCACCCATGGTCCATGAAGATACTACAAATCCAGAGATTTCATCATCCAATCCGAAAGTTCCGGCATCCACATTGATTCCAGTAGGATCAAATAAAAAGTGCCAATTAGTTAATGGTTGCTCTAAAATAAAGTCTGCATTAATGAGATTTCGGCCTAAAACGTCTTCGGCTTCAGTTCCAGTAAAATAAGCATAAACTTCAGGTTCTTGATCCCTTAAAATATTAATAGGAATATTGATTTCAACACCGTCAATGTTAATTTCTTTATCAGTGCTCAGTCCTCTCCATCCCAAATCCACCAATGTTCTTTGACTATCTTTTGTAATTACATAATCACTCAAAGTTCCTTCTAAAAGTACACGATAGTCAATTGATGTACCAAAATCTCTAGCCTTAAGATGAAAATTATAATCCACATTCAGATCAGAGATTTGTACTTGGCTACCATCATTAGCAATACCACGATTTAGTTCATGGATGAGTACTTGAACTCCAGGATTAGAAGAATCTGCAGTTCCAGAAACAGTCCATTCTTTACCTTTTAATTCATCAAAAAGATCTCCACCGTTTGGATATTCAATAAAGATAGTTTTTAGATAAGTTACTTTGAAAGGAGATGTTTCAGTATTAGGATTAATTCTAGCATCTAATTGTGCTGCCCAAACTGGAATGCTAGTACCAATTACAATAAGAGTTGCTAGTAAAACAGACAAGATTACAGCCCTAGACACGAGTAAAATTCATGAAATTATAGTAATAAACTTATCCTAATTAACCAGATCGGCAATTTTTGAAAAAGTAATATTGAGTAACATAATTAGAATATCAGGTTTTAAAGGAATATGATATGATTACAGTTTTAGCAGGCGGAACAGGTTCAGTCAAATTAGTTCGAGGACTAGTTGCTCAAGAATCCAAAGTCAACGTAATTACTAATGTAGGAGACAATTATTGGCTTTACGGGCTATACGTATGCCCAGATATTGATACTATCATTTACGGATTAGCAGATTTGCTTGATCAAGAAAGAGGATGGGGAATGAAAAAAGATACATTCAACTTTGTACGCCAAATGGAAGTTTTTGGTGAAGAGACATGGTTCAGAGTTGGAGATAGAGATGCTGCAACCCATTTGATCAGAACAAACATGTTAAAAAATGGAAGAAATCTAAGTGATATTACAAAATGGATGTGTGGTAAATTTGCAGTTACTGCAAACATCATACCAGTAACAGATAACAGTATTGAAACACGAATTACTACGGATAAAGGCGATTTACATTTACAAGAATATTGGGTCAAACATAGAGGAAAAGATCCAGTGGTGGGGATTCAATATATCGGCGCAGATAAAGCACGACCAAATCCAGAAGCAATTAATGCAATTCATGATGCAGAGATGGTAATTATAGCACCAGGGAATCCACTAACATCAATTGGTCCAATGCTACAGATTAAAGGAATTAGAAAAGAACTTTCAAAAATAAAGAAAAAAGTTGTTGCAATTAGTCCATTGATTGGAGATAATGCAATTAGTGGACCTGCAGCAAAATATATGCAGGCTGCAGGAATAGAGTCAAATGCATATGGATTGGCAAAAATGTATTCAGACGTATGCTCAAACATTATCATAGATCCAAAAGACAAAATGTTAGTAAAGAAAATTCAAAGTTTAGATATGAAAGTTTTTGAAACAAAAATCACCATGAAAGATAAAATCGCTGAAGACGCATTAGCAAATTTCATTTTAAAACAAGTACACGTGTAATTTGAAAATAGCTGCAATTATTCCTGTAAAGACTTTCTCAAAAGCAAAAACACGTTTAAATTTATCACCACAACAAGTGGAGGAATTGTGTAAAGTTATGCTAGAGGAGATTTTACAAACATTATCAATATCACCTCAAATTGAAAAAATAATAATGGTAACTAAAGAAGAAAAAGCAATTGAAATTGGAAAAAAATTCAACACAGTGATAATCATAGATGAAAAAGAAGAAAGTGTCAACAGTGCCGTATCATTGGCAGACAAATATCTTTTAGAAAATAACTTTGATGTATCAATTGTATTTCCTCAAGACATTCCGTTTATCAAAACTCAAGATATTGATTTTATGTTAAACTATAAGATGCATCCTAATTTTGCAATTATTGTTCCATCCAGGAGATTTGATGGAACAAATGCATTGGCAAGAATGCCAGTAGATTTAATGAAAACTCATTATGATGAAGACAGTTATAAAATTCACATGAATACTGCAAAAAATCATACGCTTAATGTTGCAATGGTGTTTGTGAAAAGAATAATGTGGGATGTAGATAATGTAGAAGATCTAAAATTTTTACTAGAACAAAATGAAAAACCAGAAATTTCAGAAAAAATTAAAAAAATACTAGAATCAAATTAGAATATTCTCTTAAAACATAAGAAAATTCTCAATTTAGGAAGAATTACAAATATGACTATAACCAATGAATTAAAAAATTTAAATGTCATCAAAAATGGTCATGAAAGAAAAAATAGTAAAAACAACAAATTTCAGCAGTGAAAGATCCAATTGGATTAGCAGTAGATGCACTTTATGTAGCATGTGTTGAAAACGGAGAAAATAAAACTCAAAGAAATGTTGCAGAGGCTACAGGAGTAACAGAAGTTACAATTAGAAATAGATACAAAGGCTTGAAAGTAGCACTAAACCTTTAATGTAGATTCTTTTTAGAATAAAATTTATTTACAAATAAAATACAAATTGAAAATGCACCAGCAACTAATAATATAATTTCCAATGTAGACATCAAGGAATGTGAAAATGCATCTTCAATTGAAATTATGTTTATCTGGGAAATGAAATTAGCATATGAAAATACGAAATAATTAGTAGCCCAATGAATCAATAGTGAAGCAACAAAACCATATCTAAGATAGACCCAACCTAGAATAATTCCACTTGCAGTAGCTTGTGTAAATTTACCCTCACTCCATGAATCACCAAAAGCAATATGTGCAAATCCAAAAAGAATACCTACAAAAATAATCAAAAAAAGTGCTTTTTTTGAATCAACAATATCCAAATTGTCAGGTCTCCACAAACATTTAACAAAATATTTTATTGATGATTTACTGGAATATAGGGCAAATAATGGAATTCCGAGTAAAATTAGACGAAATCCAAACTCTTCTATTAAAGGTGCCAAACTAATATAAAAAAACTGAATAAGATCATTGTCAGTGAGGGGCGGAACCATATCAAAACCCATTCCTTCCTGAACAAAATTAATCAAAACAGAAACCAAAATTAAAATTGAAAACCATTTTGTAATTCCAATCATATAGTTTAATTTGACATCATATTTTCCAAATGAGATTATAGAAGAAAGTGTTTTGAGAAAATCTTTTTTAGGTCCTAAAATAGCAATTACGAAAAAAACAAGGTAGAGAACCCATAAAACAACAAATGCATCACCTATACTGACATTAAACGAAGTTTGGTACAATTCAGTTCCTTCAAAAAGATCTAAGTGAGTTAAAGGAAATTCATAGTTAATATCACCACCAATATCGGTTTCAAAAAACACGTAGATTCCAATAGGAAATGAAATTAGTAATAAACCAAAAATCACTGAAAGTAATGCAGTGAAAGGAATTCCAATGTATTGGATTATTTTATTTGAATTTTGCAATTCACTCTAATGCAGTTCTATAGTATCTTCTGCAAATCCTAAATGAATCAAAGTCTCTTTGATTGTATCTCTATGATCACCTTGTAAGAAGATGTAACCTTCTTTTGCAGTTCCTCCACAGGCATATTTATTTTTGAGGTCTTTTGCCACAGTTTCCAGATTATTTAGTTTAGGGTCCAATCCTTCAATCATTGTACCCTTTTTCTTAAATCGTCTAGTTTCTAATCTAATAATGATTTTAGTACTATCTTTGGCAAGTTCACCACAAGCACACAAATCTTCTGGAAGACCACAAGTATTACAAATTACTGCCATTCGTTCGAAATAAATTCAATTATTCATACTATTAAGCCTTGTTTGAATAAAGGTAATGAATGTAAAACAAACTGATTTTTTAGATAGAAAGTTAGAGAAAAAGAATGACAGAAGAACTCACAAAAAAAGCTGCAGAAATGCTTCTAAAAGGAGCAACATTACTCAGTGAACCATGTCATTATTGTGCAGGAGTTAGAGTAATGCAAGAAGGGAAGGCATTATGCATTAGTTGTGGTCGCCAACCAGAGA
>JAPFBP010000087.1 GCA_029250275.1 Candidatus Nitrosopumilus sp.
TGTATAAGAGACAGTTTTCTAGGTGCATCTTTGGTATTTAGTATCGGATTACAAATAGGACTTGGATATCTTGGAGTTCCTTGGTTTATCAGCATTGGTCTGGTAATGGCAATTTTTATTTTATTACCTATGATTATGAGAAGAAGACAAATGAGTAGTACTGGAAACTATGGGGGTGATTCTGAAACAGGCGGTGGTGGATTCTTTGGAATGGGTTCACAAGGTGGTTCTAGTGGAATCAAGTATGTTTGTCTTGTTTGTAATAACAAACACAAAGGTGGCACTTGTCCCCGTTGTGGTTCTAAAATGCAAAAGGCAGATTTTTAGTTGATAAAAATGGCATTAGAAGAATTAAGAAAAAAAGTCCTATACCAAAACTCTATTGAGATATGGATTGGAATAAGTGAAGAAAAAAATATAGACTGGGTTGATACTAAAAATTACAAAAAGTTCATTGCTTTTCTTTTAAAAAATAATTTAAACATGAAACAAATGTCTATTTGTTTTGATGAATCAGATAAAGCATCTTACGGTGGTCACAGCAAAAAAGGGTTCGCTAACAATTTGGCAGCAATCAATGATGTACATTCACACTGCTATTCAATAAAATTGAATGATAGTACAATTGAATTAATTCGAAAATTTAACCTCTAGTTTTATTATCGTTTTAACTTTGGATTAACAATTACATCTAGCGCATTTCCTATAAACACAAATGCAAGACCTGTAATGGCAATCATCACTCCTGGAGGCATAATCCACCACCACATACCTCTAGCTGCAGCACCAAATGTATTGGCATCATGTAAAATTTGTCCCCATGTCGGAAATGATGGATCACCTAATCCTAGAAAACTAAGTCCTGCTTCTGTGGTAATTGCAGCAGGAACTGAAATTGCAATACTGGCAAAAGCATATGGTAATAATTGAGGAACAATATGTTTTAAGACAATTTTAGAATCTTTCTGACCCATCATTTTTGCAGCATCTACATATCCTCGAGTTTTTATTTGAAGTGACATGCTTCTTGCCACTTTTGCAATGCCCACCCACCCAAAAATTGTCAAAAATCCGATCATGACAAATATACTGTTACTAATTGTTACAGATAAAATAATTAAAAATGGAAGTGCTGGCAATGCGTAAATTACATCATTAAGTCTCATCATTGCTTCATCTGTTTTTTTGCCTTTGTATCCTGCATACACTCCATAAAGTAAACCCATTACCACAGATGCTATGGATACCACTAGCCCAATGAATAACGCAAGTGGCGTTCCCCAGAGTAAACCAATTGCTAAATCTCGTCGTAATTCATCCGTTCCCATTATGCCAAATGCTTTACCTCCAATGATTAATTTTGATTCATGAATTTGGTTTTCAGAATTTACTCCGTACATGTCAACAGAAAAAATGTAATTTCCTCTCAACGGCTCATTTGTTTGAATTTTGGAAAAAACAATGTTTTCAGCAGATAATCTTTCAAATACAAATTCAAATTTTTCTGATTGTAATGCCAGATTTTTCTTTATAGAATCATCTGTAGAAAAAATTCTTTCACTATGAATTGTTTTTTGATTAGAATATGGAAGTGATGTTGTTATCAAATCTAGTTTAATTCCGTCTGGTCTGATAACTGAGATTTGTAGTAAAGGTGAACCTGAATATTCAGAGGTGAATTCATAGATGAAATCGTTTGGGAAATCGCCATAATCATAATTTAATCCAAATTGATATGATATGAGATTTATTTTATCATTTGATATCTTTTCTATGGTGGGACTATCTAAAATTTTATGTTCAGGAATTTTTTCAGTCATGAAAATATTTACCCAAATTGGAATCGCAACTTTGGGATTTGAAATCCAATTCCCTGGATTGTTCCATTCTTGAAATATTTCAACAGGAATACTAATTATTGTAATAATTGATGTTAAAATCAGAATTGAAAGAATTATGATGCCTGCAATACCCATCTTACTTTTCATGAATTCTTGCTTTATTTCCTGAGGACTAATACTACTCATTGCCCTGTCCTCACCCTAGGATCAAAA
>JAPFBP010000014.1 GCA_029250275.1 Candidatus Nitrosopumilus sp.
ACTACTAGTTTATCAATTAATTATGTATGAATAGTGAGAAGGAATTTTTTATTTTATATCCATTCATTTTCATTCTTAAATATGGATAGTCTGCACAGGATGCTGAATTGATTTTTCTTGAAGATCTTTTCATCATCATTTAATGACATAAGAAAGAAAAAGGTCTAGTTTTGTGTTTTTGGTCGTAATAATGATGTCATAAATTCCATCATGTCTTTGTTCAAGGAATTCTTTAGTTCCTATAAGGTAGATAGAATTTACAAATATGTAGAGTTAATTGATGAAATTCTAGTTGACGATTCGCCAATAGAGATTGATTTTAAGGATTTTTCTGAAGAGATTCAAAAGTTATTTGCACTATATCAAAAAGACATGATCCATAATTATTTGCATAAAGCAATTATTGAAGTTTTACAGGTAAAAATTGGATCTTCAGTAAGTGGATTGAGAGGTGAAAATAATGGACAGGCATTGTTTCTGCAATCAAAGTCCTAATTGATAATGGGTATGGTTTGAATATGGGGGGAGAAAACGACCTTTAATCGATTTTTAAAAATTACAACTTTTGAGTTTTAGAATGAGAAAGTTACTTTTAAAAAAAATTGACTGTACTTTAGTTTAAATTCTAAATATTTTTAATATATCCATGGAACAAAAATCACTAGAATGTCCAGTTTGTAAGAGTAACAAAGCAGAGATTGCAAGTGATAATGTTAAACTAAGTGGACGTTTTGAGGATAAAGAATTTCTCACAACAGAATTGACTGTTCTAAGATGTTCTATGTGTGGATATTATATGATGTTTGATAAATCTGCATCATCATTTACTACTCAAGATAAATCCTAGAAATTCTATTTGACTAAATCTTGATTATCTAATTGTAGCAAATATGCTTCTATTTCTTCAAGAGTTTCAGCACCATACAAAATCAATATTTTATCATCTTCCATGATGTCGTAATCGCTAATGTCTGAAACTTGTTCTCCATTAATGAAGAATTTTAATTCATAGTCTTCATTAGAACAGAATTGTTTTCCGTCTGGGAATATGAAACATTGATCATCAAGACCAATTGATAGTGTATCAAAGAGATATCCTAAATCAACTCCAGTGGCATGCTTGTGAATTGTTGTTCCGTCTCTTCCTTCAAAATGAATCCAACTTGATTTTATTTGGAATGCTGGACCTGAAAATTCAAACGTATCTCCAAAAATCTTTACCAAAAGTGCTGCATGTGAGTGTTCACTTCCTAATGCCCCTGCATTTTCTGGACCACCTGGTGCAGTTTCAGTCATGTTAAGAAATAGATAGCCAGAATATCCGACGATTACTGCAATTAAAGATATCACTCCTATTGCGATTAGAGTGTGTTTTTTCTTTTCTGCAGAATGTTTTGTAGCATAGCTATCGCGCTTTAATTCACGATCACGTCTTTCTTTTCGGCCCATAAGATAATTCACCTCTAAAATTTGCCCTAATTAATCATTCGTCACTAAATCATTCAAATTGAAGATATTGTATCATTAGGATGATTTTGATTTTCAGAAAAGTTTTTGAACAGAGTTAATGTTGATCGATACTGTTTTTGACTAGACTCTTTGTAATGGTATCAATACTAATGTTCATGTGAATTGCAAAGAGGGATTTATTCATGATTTTGTGTGGTTTGAGATACTATCCTCAAAAAGATGCATGCATTGTGGAAAAGAAGAAATCTAAAAGTTTAAAATTTATTTTTTACCGTCAATCAATACATGCCTAAACCATGTGATGTTTTGAATTAAATAAAAACAATAAATAAAATCATAAATCGCTGTACTATATGGGATGTATTTTTTGTGACATTTTAGATGGAAAAAGAGAGGGACATTTTTTGTATGAGGATGAATTTCACGTTGCATTTTTAGACAAATATCCAATTGATGTAGGTCACAGTTTGGTTATTCCCAGAAAACACCATGAAAGAATTACTGATATGGATTCAAAAGATGTTGGAAATGCTTTTGCCATAGTCCCAAAAATTGCTAAGGCGATTTTAGATGCCACAGGAGCTGACGCATTTAGTCTAGGACAAAATAATGGCAGGGCAGCAAAACAAATAATTCCACATGTTCATATTCACATTATTCCAAGATACAACAGTAAAGGAACAGTGTGGACCAAACGTCAAATTTCCAGTGAGGGTGAACTTTTAGAATTGGCTAAAAAAATACGAGCTTATTTAGCATGACCAGGGTTATATCTCAAAATTGCTCCAACTTTTCCTAAACTTGAAAGCATATTCCCATGCTCTGCACTTCCAGAAATAACTTCTAATTGTGCACCTACTTTGGATGATAGAATTTCTAAATAATCCACGATATCCTGTTCGTGTACTTCAACTTCCATTGCATTGCATTCTGGACATGGTTTTGAAGTGAATTCTGTCTTTTTTGGAATGACCAGTGGTCTTTCAACGATCTCTTCTTGAAGATGTTTACAACGTTTGCATTTTCCCTCAACTCTATGCAAATTTGTATTATCTGTAATTAACACAGTTTGTGCCACATTGTTTTTTAGAAATCCAATTACTTCTTGCAATCCATAAGATCCTTTTCCTGTGTTTGTATTAATTTCTCTAAACAAGTCTTCAACCATTTTTTTCTCTTCAACTAGTCTGAAATTACCTAAAATATCGGCAGATTTTGCAAAAGCTTCTCTGATACCTTCTGCCCCTGCATATGATGAATCAATCGTATTGATAATGTTATTTTGTAATCGATATTCTAAATAATTTCCATTGATAAAATCTTCTTTTGTAGGGCCCGGTCCAGAAATTATTAATCCTTTTACAGGATAAATATCGATAAAGTATTCTCTAGTAACTTGTGCAACTCTGTTGTAAAAATAACTTAATTCCATTTCTCTTAATTTCTGAAATCTTTTTGCAGACTGTCCTCCTTGTCTGTGCTTTCCTGCAACTCCTGAACCTGTCTGTCCTAAAACTTCAATTTTGTCTCCATATAACAATCCCCACCCTGCATCTTTTGCATCAATTGCAAGAAATCCGATTAGATTGTCATCCTTTAACATATCCTTTAAAATATCTACATGAAAATGATCATCGCATCTGTAAAGATATTGATTCAAATCTTTTGGTGGATCTATCTCCCAAATTGTAACAATCTCACTTCCTAGAGCACATCCTTCTTCTGGTGGCAATGCTCCACAAAACACTACCAATCCTTTCTTCGGAGTCTTTTTGTACATCTTTAATCTTTGAACAACTTTACCAAGAGAATCAACAACGTGTGATCTTGTTAAATCAGATTTTATATTATCTGCAGTTCCTTGCTCTTGTTGTAATGAACTGATAATTTCGTGTAATTGCTTTCCTTTTGGAATATACACTGTAATTAATTCAGTGCCTCTGCCTGATTTTTTAGATAATTCTTCCAGAGTCTTTCTGATTTTGTATATTTTAACAGAATCTTGTTTTTCAATCTCAATCTTAGGCATTACATTCTATCCCTAAATTGTGAATATATCTTTTTGATTATTTTTTTTAAAATCATAACTCATCAAATGTTTTAAGAAATACTTCTAAAGGTTGATTTCCTCTAATTTTGATTATTTTTTCCCCATTAAACACCAAAAATGACGGTGTTGCATCAATTCCTATTTCCTTTCCAAATTCATAAATTGAATTAACTTTGTTTTGGTATTTATGCTCATCAAGACATTTGTTAAATTTATCTAAATCCAAATTTACCGTCATTGCAAATTTAGCCAAAGACTCTCTTGTAATCCATCCTGTTTTTTCTCCCCCCCAATTTTTGTACAATTCATCATGATATTGCCAATACTTTTCTTGATCTTCTGCGCAATATGTTGCCTCTGCAGCAATAAGTGAATCAGGACCATTTAATGGAAAATCTTTGAAAACAAGATTAACTTTACCAGTTTTAATAAAATCCTCATTGATGATATCTAGAGTATTTTGATGAAATTTATAACAAAATGTACACTGATAATCCCCCCATTCTAATATTGTAATTGGTGCATTGTAATTTCCCATTATTGGAGAACCGCCCTCAATTAATTTTTGTACAGTAAGTGAATTAGATTTAGATTCAGTTTCAGGATAAAATGACAAAAATGCTCCTGCAATGATACCAATAATAATTGGAATTATCAATAAATATAATTTTGTCATATTAATCCAAATTTTGTTTCTAGTAAATATCTTCTCTGAGATGCATTTTAATGAATACTGAATTTTTAATCATTTAAGAGTAACATACCAGTTTAGATATAAAATTTTATGAACACCAAAATCTAATTGTTGGTCTTGTCATCATACAATTAGTTCTAATTGCTTCAAGTTTTTCATTATTACTTCAAATGAATTTGCAAGAAGGTGATGTGTAGATTATGTTAATGTTGCAGGTAAAAATAGATTCCATACTGCCATTATTTTATACGAACTAGGAGTTTAGAATCTATTCTCCAAACAATGCAATTTTGATACATTTCAGACATAACCAATTTTGAATAATCACACTTTCATTATTACATTTTGAACACTTGTTCATATTTTTACGATGCAGAATTTACATAAAAATAGTTTAGAATCTAAGTTCTAATCTCTAATTTTGGGAAATTGATTATATCCAATACTAGATTCATTTGATTTAAATAATTTTATAAATTTTATTTCTTTCTTAATTACTTCACTTTTTGTAGGATTTTCAGATTCCCAAATGATTTCTTTTCTGATGGTAAAATCACGTCTTTCTTCTCTTGTGAAATCTTTTTCAATAAATTTACTATTTGCACTACCGAAATAATTGATACTATCAGTAAGGTCGCTTCCGACATAGATTTTTCCATTTGGATAAGTAATTTTATAGATTATTTTCATTTACAAATTTTCTAAAAGAATTATGAACTTAAGCGTATTGGAGTTTAGAATCTAATTAAATGAAAACTAGGATAATTTTGATAAAGTCTAGAATGTAGTCAAATAGTTTAGAATGTAGTCAAATAGTTTAGATATAGAAATTATTTGTGAGTAAGATTGTTTTCATTTACTCTTATCCCCACCACCAAAACCTTCCAGTTGTTTTGATCAGTGATTTGATACCTGCAATATTTTTAGGATTCAATTCAATTTCTTTATGTTCTGCTAAAACGTGTTCTTTAACCATTGACATTAATTCTTCTTCATTATTTGTTGTTGATGATGCTGACCAACTACAATCTTTGCCTGCATCTTTGCAACTAATTGATTTAGTCATGGTTTCCTAAAAATTGTATGAACTTAAGCGTATTGGAGTTTAGAATCTAATTAAATGAAAACTATGATGCCTTGAATAAAGTCTAAATTATAGCAATCTAAATTTTACATGTCATGGAAATATCTAGTAAAAACGTTGTAACTGGGACAGCACGTTCTCCTCATAGAGCAATGTACAAAGCTATGGGGTTAGATGATAATGATCTCAGTAAACCATTCATCGGAGTTTGTCATACAGGAAATGAGGCAACTCCTTGTAACATATTATTACCAAAATTAGCTGAAGAGGCAAAAAGAGGAGTGGCAGAAAATGGTGCAACTCCAAGAATATTCTCAACTATTGCAGTAAGTGATGGAATTGCAATGGGTCATGAAGGAATGAAATCTTCTTTGATTTCTCGTGAGGTTATAGCAGATTCTATTGAATTAATGGTAAGAGCCCATCAGTATGATGGTATTGTAGGAATTGCAGGTTGCGATAAAAGTTTGCCTGGAACAATGATGGCAATGGCCAGATTGAATTTACCATCAGTTTTTGTATATGGTGGAACCATTATGCCAGGAATTCTAGATGGTAAAGAACTAACAATAGTTGATGTTTACGAAGCAGTCGGCGCATATGATTCTGGAAAAATTTCTTTAGAGATGTTAAAAAATATTGAAAATACTGCATGCCCAAGTTCAGGATCATGTGGAGGAATGTTTACTGCAAACACAATGGCATCAATTTCAGAAGCCATAGGATTAGCATTGCCTGGAAGTGCCAGTCCTCCAGCAGAAGATGATCGTAGAGGGAAAATGGTTTACGATACAGGTGCGGCATGTGCTAAATTATTAGAATTAAACATCAAACCAAGGGACATCATGACGTATGAAGCATTTGAGAATTCAATTGTAATGCTCAATGCAATAGGTGGTTCTACAAATGCAATTCTACATTTGTTATCAATGGCAAATGAAGCTAGAGTCAAATTAACATATGATGATTTTGAAAGAATAAGGAAAAAAACACCACACATTGCAGATATGAAACCGGGTGGCAATTATGTGATGAATAGTCTTGATAAAATTGGAGGGATTCCATTTGTTCTTAAAAAATTGGCCGCTAAAGGATTGATAAATGGTAATTGTATTACTGTCACTGGAAAAACCATACAAGAAAATCTTGATGCAATGAATATTCCAGAACTAGAACAATCCATTATTCGTCCTATTGAAAATCCACTTCATTCTGTAGGAACTGCAGTAGTTCTCAGAGGAAGCCTTGCTCCAGATGGAGCAGTGATTAAAACTGCAGGAGTAGAAATGACAAAGTTTACCGGTAAAGCCAAAGTGTATGATAGAGAAGAATATGCCTTTGATGCAGTTGCCAAAGGAGATGTTGAAGAAGGGGATGTTTTAGTAATTAGATATGAAGGACCTAAAGGAGGACCAGGAATGAGGGAAATGCTTGCAACAACTGCAGCACTAGTAGGACAAGGTTTGGGCAAAAAAGTAGCAATGGTGACTGATGGAAGATTTTCAGGGGGAACTAGAGGGTTCATGGTAGGACATGTTGCACCAGAAGCATATGTTGGCGGTCCAATTGCCCTAGTAAAAGATGGAGATGAAATCACAATCGATACAGAAACTACAATTATTGATCTTCATGTGTCAGAAGAAGAAATGGCAAAAAGAAAAGAGGCTTGGAGAAAACCAGCACCAAACTACACATCAGGTGCATTGGCAAAATATGCAACTCTTGTAGGCTCTGCAGCACAAGGTGCAATAACTAGTGCAAATCCATAGAAACAATAACTTGTCCACAATCTTTATAGATCACGATCTCAAATATTCTTTAGAGATAACAGGAAAAAGAAATCACTTATGCTTATCAAATTATTGTTGTCTACTAAGGTAAATTGAAAGTAAACCTTGCAAGCACAAATTTTTTTAAAATTAGATTATTATAAAAAGAGTCTAGAATCTAATCTGTATGCTTTTCATTATATTTTAGCGTCTTGTCTAGAAGTACAGTAATTTGTATATCTGAGCCTTTGTAATGATTTTTTCCTTTGTAATGCTTGTGGATTTTGACTTTGTCCATCATAACACTGTCTATTCAATAGTTTCCATGATGATCTGTAATTTCTTGACTAACAATATGACAAGTTTTAGAAATATTACATCATTTACACATAATTTTTATTTTTTTATCATTAGTCATGATTTTATACAAGAATTATGAACTTAAGACTCATTACATGAAACAAGTATGAACAAGGAAACTAACCAAGTATAGTCATACAACAATTCCTACGCCCTTTGGATTTGGATCATTAAAAAATTTCCTATAATGCATACAGGTGAATTATGAAATGTAAATAATTTTAAGATTTCATAAAAATAGACATAAAATATAGCGTTAATGAGAGGATTATTGACTTTTATTGGTAAATTTGCAATGACTACAAAGGTCATGTTCTTTTGTAGAATATGATAAACCACAATTTGAACAAACTACAACATCTGACACATATTCTATAGTATAGTGTATGATAAAAACCCCCTTACTCACCAGATAAACGAATAATTTGGATATGTAATGATTAGACTTAAGTTCAAAATGAATTAAAATAGTTTGTGGACATTCATTCTAGCAAATTTGCAATAATTGTGATAATTATACTAGTAAGTATTCTAGCATTACAGGTAATGACTAATAATAATAATTCTTATCAATTAATTGATTCAGAAACATGTGAAATATACATTATGGATGCCAACATTAATGCCAAAAAATATCTTAATAAATTTGATCAAAAGTGTCTTGATTTTAAAAATCTAAACAGATAAAAAATTAATTAATGAAACTAATCCCATAAAGAATCATGGAAGGGCCATCTGAAATAAACTCAGTATTTTGGAATGAGGAGAAAAAATCGTGGGATTATAAAATGATCAAAGTGGATGAATATTTTGGATTTATGGAATGTCAACAATGTAGAAAGCCGATGTCACACAATGTAAAATCAGATGGGGAATTTAAAATGCTTTATGTCAAATGTGCGTGTGCAGAAAGAAAATAATCAATTTAAAAATTAAATGTCATCCATACCTAAAACATCATAGTATGCCTTTGGAATCATCTGTTGACCCTTGAAAAATACATTATTCACAGCAGTGTCCAAAACGTATGTTTTTGCCCAATCATCGTCACTTCTAATTGAACGACCAAATCCCTGTAAAATTTTAGTTAAAGTTTGTGAAGTATACCATGATGGGAATTTGTTCATTTTAGCCTTTGTTCTCTTTTCGGTATAATTTGGATAAGGAACTTTGGCAATTATTTGAAATCTAGACAAATCATCTTTCAAATCAACACCTTCCCAAAGAGATGAAGAAAGTAAAACACTTGTAGGATCAGACGCGTGCTCAGAAATTACCTCATCCTGAGTTTTGTCATCTTTATTTTTACTGTGACATAGTCTAATTCTTTGAGTATTTTTTGGGGAAAGATATCGAAGAATTTTTTGACATCTAGGAATTGATGAAGTGAGAATTAGTCCACGTTCGTTTGAATGCTCATCCATTATCCTGTCAATTGTTTTGATAACTTCAAGTTCATCTTCATCAGTAGAGCCATAACTAAGTCTTCTAATATTGAGAAGATCAATACTTCGATGTTCTATTGGAAATGGAGATTTTGGAGTATCAACAAATGCAACATCATCTTTCTCCAATCCCATGTTTTCACAGAAGCTATTTTTATCAATAGTTGCAGACATGAACAGCTGGTATTCTGTTTCAAAAAATAAATTTGCAAACTTTGAAACATCAATTGGTTTTACAGAAATTGTTCTAAAATTTCCATTCAAATCTTTAACAGGATCATTTACAACAAAATTATCCTTGTCAGTCATGATGTCTATTTTTGCTTGTGCAGATCTATCATGTCTTCGTTCTAATCCTGCAATTAATTCATAATCAGGATTATTTTGAAACGCTACGCTTTCTTTGATATCTTTAATTTTATTAGCATATGAATATGCCATGTCATCAGTTAATTTTATCATGGAATCCAAGTCCGTAAAATTATATTTTTCTGAATTAAGATTACATTCATCAACTTGTCCTGCAAAAATATCAAAACCCACAAACTGAATGATTTGATCTTCAATTTTATGAGCCTCATCAAAAACAGTTACTTTTCTAGCAAGATAATCTGCAAAGAGTTTTTTGTTAAATTTCATGATAGTGAAAAATGCGTGATAATTCCATAGAGAGTGTTTTGACACTAGGGCACCATATTTTTGCATGTAATAGTGACATGACTTTGCATCAGCAGTATTTTCTTCAACTTGTTTTATTGTAGGCTTAAATTTACAGATCTCAAAAACCTCTTTGCCATTTTTTGAAACTCTTTCTTGACATACACCTTTATCACACGTTAAACCCCATCTCATAGCCCTTCTGTCATTATCGACTTTTTCTGATTCCATAAGTTTGAGACATGGGAAATTTTGCTTGCCTTTTACAGGTTTTAGAAATGGAATATCTTTGATGTATTGATCCTGGAGATGTTTTGAGGCAGTTACTGTAAATGAGCTATCAAAATAATTTGAGATAGTTGCCCCAACAAGAGATTTGCCAACTCCAGTAGGAGCACATAAAATAATTTTCTTGAATCCTAATTTTAATTTCTCATCTATTTGAGAAATGATCTCTTTTTGTATTTTTCTAGGAGTAAAATGATCTGGAAATTTTTCTAATAAAGACAGGATTACATCTTTTTTTACTCAATATTAAAAGCATAAGGGTTATTGGAGTATCAAAGAGGTTACAAACTAGTTTAATATCTAGTATCATTATCTTAGTTCATGGAATTATTGGATGATAAGATGAGAGTTTGGACAGAGAGTTCCCAATATGTAAAAAAGAATCCAGGTGTATATGTTTTGTATAATAGAAAGAAAGATCCAATATACATTGGAGAAACTGGTAATCTAGAAGAACGATTTGCAAAATATGTTAACACTGAATTTGAGGGAGACGAATGCAAACAAAAAACATCATTTTATCAAAGAGTCATTACAGATAATCCTAAAGAAATGCAACTGCAATTAATTGAAGATTTTAAAAATCAAACAGGCAATATCCCAGTTTGTAATGCAGAGATCAAACTAGAAACACAGTAGATAAGTTCACTGCATTGCAATGTATTCTTACTTGATTAATATAAAAAACAACATATTATTTCATGTCAAACAAATTAATCTACATTGCAATAGCTGTTGCAGCAATGGCAGGCGCAATTGCATATGGTACTGAAAACCAAAAAAACTATGTTCCAGAAGATGCAGTTTTATCTCAAGCAGCCGAACAAGGTTTGCTGCCAAAGACAGGAGTATTCGGAGCCGATTTAAACAAGGAAAAATGGCATGAGGATCCTTTTGGCGACATAGCACAAAAAGTTAGAGCCCAAAATGGTAGATAATCTATCATAGATTATCATCCACTTTATTTTTAATATTTTTACATAATAACGACACCGCCTAATTATGAATAAAATTTAAATTTTTTTAAGAAACCATTTTAACTTAGATTAGTGTAATTATGAAATGCATCAGTGTTATTATTGCGAACGATTATTTGACACAAAAGAGAAACTTTACGACCATGTTGAAATTCATTCAGATATTGAAAGAAATAAAGAAATCATGGAAAGGAAAAAGCAGGCAGGAAAAAAATAGTTATTCAAATCAGACTAAAAAAATAGAGTAAAGGTCAGAATTTTTCAAATTCCGGAGTGGATATAAGAATTATTTTCATGAACAATATGGAATGGGTTGAAACATTACTGCAAAAATCATGTGATAGAAGTCTTACAAAGGGAGAAGTATTGCAGAGTCTTTTTCATATGATTGAAGTGAATGAAAATACATTAAATCACATTGAAACAAACAAAATAGATTTTGGCCCAGAACTTGAAGAATTAAAACAAACAGAAATTAGAGATTTAAATTTTCACTTGAAATATTATAGAAGTTTAGTAAATTACATTAATTCAATACCTGAAAATAAAATTATACAAAACAGAACTTAGTCATCCCAGGACACAGTGTAAAATACAAGAGTTTAGGTGTAGATTTTTTCTTTTGTAATCCCCATTCATTTTCTGTAGGACCAGAATTGCGTTCTGATATTTCATTTGAATTTCACTATCTTTGTAGTTTCCATAAATTAAAATTATATTATTTATACATAACAAATCAATTCGCACCGCAAGATAAATTATGATCGTAATTGCTTAAAAATTAAATTATATTTTGATTGCACATCAACATTCTTACCATAATTTGTTTCATTTTGATATTTGAAAGATTTTTCATCAAAAATATTTTGTAATTTTTCTACTTCTGTGTTAATCATTTTTCCAGAATCTTCTTTTGCAAACTGTTTTTGTTGTTCTTCATTTTGGCCTCTTGTGGAAAAATGTCTTTTGTAAAATTTCTCTTGTAATTGTATAAGATTTTCACGTTTAACCAATTCAGCTAGATCTAAATTTCCTTGTTGATGACATAGTAGTGAATAATTTGCTTCAGATGGGCGCACCCAAGATAGTAACGGATGAAACTCTACAAAGAGAGAAATCTTCTCAATCAAGAAAATAATATCACCATCAATTTTATCAGAATTTACAGTCCAAGTAAATCTGTATTTTATGACACTATGGCTGTCTTCAAATATTGCTGGATTTGATTCTGCTTGGAAATCAGACCAGCTTAGAGAAAAATCAGAACCCCATTCTAAAGTAGATTTTTCACCCATAGCATTCAGTATCCCTATTGGAATAAAATTATTCTTTATTTTTGTAGGTGTGAAATGAACAAAATAATTTGCATGTATAATTTTTTAAATTTTAGGCTCAAAAAAGTATTGATTCAAAATGGATCACTTTTTCAACCCTTTTTGATCAAAATTCAAGACATGATTAATTTTAAGAATTTTTGAAAATACCAATCAATACAAATATTGAAAGCAAGATGATTGTGGATTTGATATCTAATGTAACCCCCAAAGGGCCGATGATAAAAGATATCAAATTTGCTTGCTTTCAAAATTTTAAACTATTAATCTCGGAAAATTTAACATACATTCATGATGAAAAATTTTTATGTTTGGATGGGAATTTCAGTATCAGCACTAATTGTAGGATTAGTTCTGTTGTTTGGTTAGTTAGGATATAATTTTAAAATTAGGATTACATCCAAGATGATTTAAGATATCATTGATTTTATTAATTAAGTCATTTTGTTGATCAATTAACGCATTAACTTTTTCTATTTGTAAATTTATTTTCTCAAAAATTAGTTGAAATGTTTCATATTCTTTTTGAGGAAGTGTTTTCCCTCATAGTGCTCATATTATTTATAGTATTCATCATATTGGGATTGTTCACTAGAAATTTTAGTACCTAGTAATTCTATTTGAGATTGAATTTCTTTTTCTTGAGTAACCAATAGTTTTTGTCCTACGTAGAATTCCTTAAATCTTTCAGGTACATTATACTCCTTTGCATTAAATGAAATTTCTGGAAATTCAGTTGAATACATTAAATGATTTTCTTCACTTGTATGACCCAACCCTAAGGCATGTCCAATTTTATGCATCATAATATTTACAACCATATTTTCATCATTTTGTACAAAATTTGAATTGCAATCTTCTACTCCAATAGATATATCAAAAATACAATGACTTAAAATTCCAAATAAAACAGTATTACATGTTGCAAGTCCAGTGTGAGTTGAGGAGGTATATTTTTGTCAGTTGATTTCAATATTAGAATTTTTAGATTCTATAAATTCTAAGTTTGGATTGTATGTTTCCCAAGTGTTAATTGTTTTTTCTAATGCGTCTATCGGAATCTGTTTATCTGGAACGCCAGTAACTTCTTCAAAAGAATAGTAAATAATTTGATGTTTGTTAGAAGTTAATACATTTGAAATTTGTTGAAGATGTTCAATTGAAGGAGACAACCCTTTACTGGTCTCAGCATTGAAAGGCAGTAAATCTGAATACCAAGCATATCCAACTATACCAATGAACATAATCATGATAAAAATTACTTTCAATGTACAATCAGCCTATACCATATTACCTAAAACTTTCCATCAAATTAGCAAAACTAGCCTCAATTGAATTTTTTAATAATTGAAATCAACCTTTACACACTTTTTTTATTATAAAAAAACAATCAAAAGTGAATCATCGTCATAGAATATCTGGATGTTGGTAATCACCTAAATGCAATTCGGCATTGATTGCTAATTTTATCTGTGGTCAAATTTTCAATTTGGATGAGAATCTTTTAGATAATTTGACTTTTCTTTATCTGAGAATAATTGTTCATTAAATGGGGATAATTTCAAAATACTTTGAAACGCTGGACATTCACAATCAATTGAAAAAAGTTCTTCACATTTTGGGCATTGAATAACAGTGTGTGAACCCCAATTGCATTCTATATCATCAATTATTTCAAAATGAGCCATCTTACCGCAAATGCAATGAAATTTGTTTTGCAAATTTTCACTTAGAGGCATATAGAATTCTTTAAAAAATCAAATATAATTTAATAAGAATAAGGTTTTGATGAATTTGTATTAAATTGACAGAATGTCCAACGTGTAAGCTTGCAATGGAGTCGCATTCAACTGAAGAATTAATGGAATGCTGTATGAAACAAATAGGAAATGAATTTTCAGAAGAAGATTCAGGTATTTGTCCTAATTGTAAACATGGTATCAAAAAACACTCAAGTAAAGATCTGGCAGAATGCACCATAGAATTTCTCAAGTCAGAGATTAACTAGTACAAGATAAGATTAAACAGAAGAAAAAAACACAAAATGCATTGGATCAAGTAACCAAAAAATTAATTCATGAATATTCACCAATGTGGACTAATAAACAGATTTGGGAATTTGAACAAATTAACGAAGAATTAACTTTTGATACAGTCTATGCAGAACGAAATAATTTTGAATCATGGAAAACAAAATTGGCAAATCCTGATTCAATCATTAGGGATGTTGTAGTTAGAACGTTTGATGGTTTCTTTGAAGGTTATGAATTATGGATTTCAAACAAAGATCATGGAAAATTAGACTCAAAATATGTAGCATATCTCATGTCAGTTATGGCAGATATTATGATAGAGGAGGAAGTATGCCTCAATTTTAGAATGGATAATGATTGTCTTGTGGTAAGGATTGATGAGAAAGCGGATGTGATTGACTGTAAAGAATTTTTTGCAGAATTTTATCATTTAGCAACTGGATTTAATTTTGACACAGATACAGGAATTCCAGATGATGAGACAGAAGCTGAAATGTACCTTACACGATTACAGGAAGAATTTGATGAGCGTATGAAAAATATGCTAGGAGATAAATATTTGCCAGGCAATAATGATCCAGATACTGCATGTAAAGGATTGATCTAAAATACAAGAGGAGGAGATAAAGAAATAATGTCAGAGAGAAAATCATATAGAAATTTTAAAAAACGAGAACCCAGTATGACAACAGAACAAAAGGTAGAAAGTTTTGTAAAGAGAAATTCTCAAAGTGGTTTTTTTACCAAAGTTTCAACCATATCATACAAGTTTGATGTCTCTGAAGATATGGCATGGAATATTGTTGGTGAATTGTTATCTAACGGAGATTTTGAATCAATGCATGATGATTATACTGGAGAGATGAAACTATGTGAAACTGGAAAAATATATGTCATATTAGATTTGGAGCAAAAAAGAAAAAGAGAGAAATATCAAGCAAGTAAAAAAAATCAAACTAAAGGCAAACCTAAACCAAATAAAACAAACTCTTAATTCTAAATTAATTTTATACAAAACATGGATGATGAAAACTTGTCAGCACAATGTCATCCAGTTATAAAATCAAAAAATGAAAAATCAGAAGAGATAAAAAATGATACAGTGTAAATTGTGTGGCACCCCTTTAGGAAAAGAGCCAACTACTGAAGAATTGGAAACGCATTGGAAGAAACATCATAATTGGCATTGGGAATCAAACAAAAACAAAACTCCCGAAGATGCAATATTAAAAAAACGATAACCAACGTCTTGGAATAGTGGTCGTTTATAGCATGCCTAAACCACTAAACGAAGACGTTAATTATAATTCAGGTTTGAGATATAAAAGATGAATCAACCATATTTCAAACATTTGTTTAATTCAACTAGAAAAATGAAACTAATTTTTAGAATTTGCAACAATTAATTTATCAATTGATTGTACATAATTACATCATGAATGATGACTTTGCAGAATATACAAAATGTAGAATGTGTAGTGTTGCCCTACTATATTGTAACTGTAACTGTCCATACTGCGGAAAAAGAGAAAAGTGTAATTGTGAGATGAGTCCAATTGCAGTCACATCATAATTTATTTTTGTGATTTTGATTCACACATGATGAAAAATTAATTTTAAGCTAAAAACTGTGAAAAGATTACTTTGGATCTATAATAGTGATTTTGGCATTATAGCACATGTCAATAAAGGCATATGATATCAAAGCAAAAAAAAGTGTCAATGAATAATCCAAAACCATATCTTATGAAAAATTAGTCATGGATACTAAATGGAACTATCTCTGAGACTGGAATCATTCTATTCAAAATTATCGGAAGACAAAAACTAATAATTAGATAGTCAAAATTTGAAACATTCAGAAATTTATTTACCAGTAGACAATGTGAATGTGAAAAATAATGCTAGTTAGATTTTTTTATTAGGCTCAAATTAAGATCTAATTTGGCAGATGAGTATTAATCTACTTAAAAAAATGAATCAACATGTTTTTCCCTATTCCGGCACGATGTTATTTTAAAAAAGATGAGTGTAGATGTGTATTAGGTATGTGCCATGAGGGAAATCACGATACTGAATGTTAATAATATTGAAAATTAGAAAGCACTAAACCTTGACCTCCTCCTAATTAGTAAAAGTAATACGCATAATTTCTATGCGTGATATGGCAAATTTGTGCTATCTTCTTGATATACAAAGTATGGAGACTTTTTCTTATGGTATCTAGATGTATGATAATCTTTGAAAATTCTTGTAAGACTAAAGCAACTTTCAAAACTTTTGCAGGGATTTTAAAGGCTTTTTTAAATTGGTCTAAACTTGATCACGAATCTGTTTTAAACTTAGAAACCACAAAGCTAGAAGAAACTTTGCAAGATTATGTTCTATATTTGAAAAGGCGTGTAAATGATGGACAGTTAAGCCCTAATTCAATTCCAGACATAATGGCAGGAATTTTCAAATATCTAAAATCTAATCGAGTTAAATTTGATAAAGAATCAATCGTCCAACTTTATCCAGACAGAGTGAAACTCGGAGGTGGTAGGGCAATAACAGATGATGAAATTAGAAAACTGTTAAATTTTGCAGGTATTCGTGAAACTTCAATAATTCATATTCTTTCTGCAACAGCTCCTAGACCTGAAGCAATATCCAATCTAAAAATGAAAGATATTAAAGAATATCCTGATGGATTCACTAAGTTGGTCTTGTATTCAGGCGATTTCAAACATGAAACAACTACTTTCTTACACCCAGAAGCTACACATGCATTGAATCAATATCTCAATTATCGAAAAGACAAAGGCGAAAAATTAACTGATGAATCTTTTGTTTTTGTAAATATGTTGAGGAAGAAGAATAATTCTTCAAACAAGATGTTAGTAATGACCTTACAATCTAACATGAGGCACGTATTCGATGAAGCTGGAATTAAGAAAGTAAAACAAGGAAATAGGTATGATTTAGCCATATTCAACGGATTTAGAAAGAGGTTTGCAACTAGATTGCAACTATCTAACAAGATTACCGAGAGTGCAATTCAATGCTTTATGGATCATACAGGTTATCTTTCAGGCAATTATAGAAAACCAACTGATGATGAATTGTTTAGGGAATACAAAAAAGTAGCAAGTGAGTTAATGATTTCTAAGGAATTTCAATTAAGTTTAGAGTTAGAAGAAAGTAAAAAGATTAACGTTGAGGAAAAGGACAAACGTATTGAACAGTTAGAATCTACTGTTAATCATCTCGAGGTAATGCTTCATCAATTAACGAAGAAACTTTCTTAGATTTTCTAGAATATTTTGTATTTTCAAATGGATCTAAATATTCAAAATAATTATGCATACTGGTCAAAAACAAATCATAATTATCAGGGTTTTTTTCTTGAACTTTCATCAACATAAATCCTATAAAGTTTTGAAGCATTTCTATATTCTTTCTAGCCAAAAATATTTTATTTCCTTTATCGTGAAATACTCCTCCATGAATGGATAGAGTTAATCGAGCAATCCAACCTAAACATAGTGTTAAAAAATAAGTATGAATAACAAAGAAAAGTTCAAGGTTATTATTAATATCTGATTTTTTATTTCCTATTGCCTTTTTGTATCTACGTATTACACCTTTCATTTCTCTTTGTAATTCAGTTTGAGTTAGTTTATCATAGATAGAGATTCCTTTTTTTGTTACATCTACTGTAACGTAACTCTCATTCATCTTGCCAGCTATAATTTCTTCATTGATTACGTATCCATTTCGTTTTTGACCTCTAATTCTTTGACGAACTAGCGTTCCATTAGTTACTAATGCTTTGAGAATATCTGTAACTAATCTTTTACTACAAACCAAATTATTAACCATCATAGTTTCAATTTCGTCTCTACTTACAACAGGGTTTTCTGACCATGTGATAATTTGAAGAATTGTTTGATAATACTTCTCTAATGATGTAGTATCTTTATGCTCTTTTTTCATGCCTATGATAGCAGATATCTGCCATTTCTATTAACTATTATGCAATGTAGATTTTGTATAATGCAGAAACATTCAGAACAATCTAACAGGAGTCTAGTTACCTGTGTTAGACTTTCAAAAGAAACTAGGGATAGACTTGCACAAATGGGAAACAAGGATCAAACCTTTGATGACATTATCAATGTCACAATAGACAAAAGTTTGCAAACATCATGTAATGATGACCTAGAAGAAACAATGAGTGATGAAAAAGAGGAGGAATCCTTTTGAGTAATCCTCCAGAATTTTTACCCGATATTAATCCAAAAGATAGACCTGAACCAATAGACTATGATTATGAACAAGATGAATGTCCATCATGTAATTTTTCTTTACTAAAACATACTAGTAAACAGATTGTAAATTGTGCCTTACATGAAATACAGATTATTAGAGGTGTAACAAAATAGAGGGAATCGGAAGCTGTCTCCGATTCGACCTCGATACAGCTTTAAACTGTAATGGTAATATTCATTCTAAACTAGATAAAGATAATGTTTGTTACATTACTTGTTATGTAGATTATGCTGAGTATATTCAGTATATCTTACCATTGTTTTATTGGGAAAATAAAATATGAATCAAACTTCAGGGTATCTTGCTTTTTCGCAGAGTAAAATCGATTTGTTCAATGAAGCAAACCATGAACTAACACAAGATGAAATTCAAGAAGCAATTAGATTATCAGGTTATACAAAACGAGATAAAACAAAATTAAGTAACACAGGTTCTTACACGGGTAACAATACGGGTTCAAGCACAAATTTGACTAACACGGGTAGAATGTGGGCTATGGCTTTATCAGGTATTTGGAAAACCATGATGGATAAAGACGGATGGAAATTACCTGCGACTTTGGATAGCTATAACATTTGTGGGAAAGGTTTCTTCAAGGCGTGTTTTGGGGATAATTACGCCAAGAGATTTGTTTATCATTGTGGGCGTATTGGGTGTGAAATTTGTGCTAAAAGGGCAGGATCTAGGATTGCAAAGAAGATTGAGAGGAGAATTACTCTGTATTCTTTGAGAATACAGAAGTTATCAAAGGGAAGAAAAACCCCTCTTGCAAGTCATGTTATAGAATCAATAGAACCAAATTCAGAATTTTGGAATTATACAAGAGAAAAACAAAATAGGATTTTGAAAAGAATGAGAGTGATTGCAGGTATTAGAGGTGGTTGTGTTATCAATCACTTGTGGAGATTTGATAAATCTGATCTAACCCCTGTGTATAGTCCACATAAACATTTGATTGCTTTTGGTTGGATTAAAGAAAATGCTAGTCAATTAATCAAAGAACAATTAGGAATTGAGGTTGTTTATCACAAAGTAAGGAATGGAACGTTAAGAAATAGAATAGATGTTTTTGCTGTTGCATTTTATCAATTAAGCCATTGTGCAGTAAAACAAAATAAACAATCTGTTCAATGGTTTGGAGAATTAGCAAATAACAAACTATCAAACAAGACACTAGAACAATACAAAGATGAAGAATATATTTTGCAAGATGAGGAGATAGAGAGAAGTAAGTGTTGTCCTGTTTGTTCTGAAAGACTAGAACCGTGTAAAATCAATGAATATTTTGATAATTGGCGTAGATACATACCACCATTAGACCAACAAGAGAAAGGTTTTGAATTTGATTCTTCATTATTCCTATCGTTAGATTTCAACGGTGGGGAAAAAATTCCATATTATGATGTGAATTATGGTACTCTCTACAAAAAAACTCTAAGAGAACAAAAGGAAAAGCGTGAAGAATTACGCCCTGACCTATACAAGAAAGAGTCAAACAAAGAGAAACTCAATCAACCTTTAGAGGTATTTTTCTAATGGAGAATTATCCAATTATCTACAAATGTAGATTATGTAAGAGAGAATTTGACTATCTTGATGTTATTCTTAGTCATATTCAAAAAACACACAAACTTTCTGTTTAAGTAAAACTGAAACTATACACCACTAAAACTATTGAAAGTTATTTTTCATATCTATCCTAAAAGGGGGTTTGGGGGAATCCCCCATTGTTACACATAATCATAATCATAATCATAATCATAATATACAATATGCTTAAGTTCACAATTGACGTAGTTGATTTGTGAATTACTTTTTTTATTTTACTATGATATTAATGGTAATTGGAGTAATTGGTACGGTATATTTCATAGAAAATACACTTGTTGTTGAAAAAACAACACAGATTGAAACAAGACAACATGCCTTATTGGGAAATACGGTAAATATTTTTGAGGAAAAAATCATTCAGGCAAAATCCATGATTGAGATAACTGCAAAAATGAAACATATGCGTTCAACTGATTATGCAGATCAATCTTCTAATGAATATTATGGGCTAGAAAAAACATTAGAATCTGAAAAAAGAGAATCACTTCAAAACATTCTAGACTCAACCCCCTCTTTCATCTCTGTTGGCTTTTTCCTAAATGATGGAACATTATACATATTAGAGCCATTTTCTGAACAAGAAAAATTCAAGTTTGAAAATTTTGCATTCAGAGATTGGTTTGATGGTGCAATGAATTCAGAAGGAGTTTATGTAAGTAAGGTATTTGATGCACAACCTGATCATGCCAATGTCATTGCAATATCCAAAAAAATAACTGATGAAAATAATCAAACACTTGGGATTCTTACAGGAATTATTGACTTGGATTTAATCAAAAACGATTTAGTCAAAAATAAAAATTCAGAATTTTTCCTAGTTGATCACAACATGAATTTAATTATCAATTCAAATAAATATGATGTATTATTTTTTGAAAATTGGAAATCGGTAAAATTAGCTTTAGCAGGCGAACAAGGAATCAAAACACAAAAAATAGATGGTACATTGATGACTATTTTCTATTATCCAATAGTCATGGGTTCAAACACTTGGGCTTTTGTATCTGCAATTCCATATGATTCAATTTTTGGTGAATTAACACTACTTAGAGTATCCATCTATGGGGTAATCTCTTTGTTTGTGATAGTTGTACTGTATTACCTAAGTCAAAAACCCTCAATGAAAATAAATTCTAAAACCCCTTCATCCCTTGAACTTTCAAGGATTCCAAATATTGAGTATGAATCATCACCTAATGTAATCAAAAATAAAAATCATTTACCAAAAGTGATGTTTAACTCTATTGCAGTTATTATGATTGTATTTGCTGGTATTACTGTTAATGATTTTCTATTTGATGATGAATTATATCATAATACTGAAAATCTGAAAAGTGGGTATGTAATTCAGAATTTAAAGGGAGACATAATTGACACTTGGATTTCATGGAATAAACAAGGAGATGATTTGTTCCACATACACTTACAAAATTCACCTGAGGTGACAGATTCTCTTAAACAATTAGTAATTGATGTCATGATGTCTCAAGAATCTTTATTGATTGATGATTCAAATCTTCAAAAGGGTCCAAAAGGTAGCGAGTCTGTATATTATCTGGGATGGAGTGGTGCGCTTAATTCCATAGACAAGGAAACAGAACGTGACATTCCAAAAAAACTTCATTTCCATGTAACTGACAAGGGGGAAGGAGATGTGATAATTCACCTAAAGACATATGTCAATTCTGATGGATATTCAGGATTCACACAGTCTTTTGTGGATGAACAAAACAATCAGATCCTAAAGTCTTCTATAACAATTTATGATGTAGATGCACTATCTACTGAGGGTTTTAAAACCATTCTCAGACATGAGTTAGGACATGCGTTTGGCTTGGCACATTCTACTGCTTCTGAAGATCTAATGTATCCAACGATTGCAACACCATATCCATACATTTCAGATTGCACCCTTGATGCATTAACTGAATTGTATGATGGAAGTCAACAAAGCAAGGTTATTTGTGAAAAGTAGATTTTAGCGATTGTAAATGATAGATTCTAAACTCTATTCTTCACAAAAAGGACATTCTGTAACTTCATGTTGTCTTTTCTTAACTAATGTAACAAAGACATTTTCACAATCAGTACAATAGAACTTTCTTTTGTAATATTTTTTAAATTTATAATAAAATGCAGTGATAGGATTTACAAACTTTGAATAAAGTCGAATATTCTCATCTTCATCTACATCATAGTACATTATTTGCCAATGTTTCTTTGTTTTTGGCTTGTGTTTGATGTTTTTACCTCTGTGTTTGTATGTTTTTGATACTGAAATAACGTAAATCATGATACTTTCATGATACTTTATCAACTAATCGTATTTAGCTATTTCTAAAAAAATTATTTTAAACACGTTTTAAACCAAAACAACCCGTATACTTTACGTATAGTTCACGTATAGTATTCATGTCTAGTTTTAGAAACTAATTAGGAGTATTACTTGACATAGAAAGCATTAATTTGATTATAATTGAAATGAAATCATGTCTTTGGATATTACCTGGAAGAATAATTTTTACGGCATATCCTGGGCTTATGAGAAAGACCGATTAGTAGTATCCATAGTTTTTGAGGACAAAAACGAGGCAATGTCTATGGCCAAAGAGATCGAGGATTGGAGTGACAAATTTACCAGATTAACCATCATTGAGAAAGAAAATGACGAGTTTGCAATTTGTTGCTACCAGGATCCCCAAATTTCAAAAAACAACAACCGTCTAGGATTGTTTAGAACAGGGATGAGACAGAGTGGAGGATATGAGCAGGCAAAGCCAATGATTGTAGAGAAGCCGCCACTATTACAAATTGCATATGCTGCTGATGTTATAGATATGAACACCTATGAGCAGATTTCACGACTGGTTCCAATGCGAAAATGCAGAATCATATCTGAGAAAGACTTGAAGAGACAAGAATACTATTACGAGAAAATTGCAAACTATCAGAATTAAAAAAAGGTGCGATTCAAAAATTCTAGGATTGAATCGTCACCAGTATGGTCGGGTAACAATAATTATTGAATTTCAATATAAGACATTACTACTCTTTTGTACTGAGAGATCATACTGAGAAATCGTTCATTGTTGTTAAATAGAAATTTCTCTAAAGAGACAATATGCAAGATAACAATAATCAACAAAATTGGGAAGAAGTAATAGGCCTTTCCTGGCTAATATCAGACGAATAAAATGTACGGTAATCTTTGGTCCCAATTGTTGGTGTAAACTGGAAGAATTCAGTAACACTGATGAACTGCTTTAGAATCATCTAAAGCATTTATTTTTTAATTCACAATACCGATAAAGTAAAATTTTTGTTTAGGAAAGAGTAATTAGTTTATAATTTAATAAAATTTTAAGTATTGTCGATGATTGAACACACCAAAGAATGCAAATACAGAATGAACAATGACATGCCACATTTCAACTGTACCTGTCAATGCCATAAAATCATCATGGCTGAATCATCAAAACTAGAATCAAGGACTTTTTGATTCAGGCTCAAAATTATCTATTATCTCAGTTATACTGGCAAGCAATGTCTTTTTAATTTCTGCTTGACTCATTCCAGATTTGTGCATTAGCTTCATCTGGTCCATTATTGAAAAATGAACCCGGCCTTGAAGGTAATCAACAATTCCAAATCCTTTCTTTGGAAATTCTGTAACAAATACACCAGGTTCTGAAGATTCATCAGTATCACTCATGGTATTATTTCAAAAAAACTAGTTATAAAATTTCCAAATTACTCATTATATCATTTATAATAAAGGAAATTCTTAAATTTGTAATTCGTACATAGTAAATGTGGCAACCAAAGAGGATCTAAAAGAGGACATTCTCAGGGTAACTGAAGAACAACAAAAATTAATGGAGTTAAGAAAATCATTCTTAGGCTCAAAAAATAATGATGATCAAATGAATGCATTTAGATTAACAACTCAAATAATGAAATATGAAGATTTTATTCGTGATACTGAAAAACAGCTTAGAGTCATGGATTAATCATCAATTTATCTGACCATTTTCGATATTAAATACGATAATTCATAATAGAAGAACTGTGAAATTTCGCTTTGTTCAAATCTTTGAATAATACCTCACATCAGAAAAAACTAAAGAACAATATCATTTTCTTTTAGGACGATTTACCAAACACTGTGAGTTTGATTCACTTGATTCTTTCTATCGTTGAGTTTAGAGGATTTAAGAGAAATAGTTGAGGATTATGATTAAAATTTTAGGCATCTGGTCGTTCTTCAGGTTTTCGATTATCTTCATTGGTGTAGTCAATTACTTCTCCTTCAGGAGATAAAACACCTACAAAGATCTTCTCATGTTTTTTCAATAATTTTCTATGATCTACCATAGACATGTTAAGTTTCAGCTCATTAGTAACTATGATTTGTTGTTTTTTCCATTCAGTCCAACATTTGTTACATGTAGGGTATTTTACTGCAACAACTCCTAGTTCTTCGTTATCAGGAATAGAATTCTTACATTTTGTGCAAGTGCGACTCATAAAAAATAATAATAATGAAACTCCTTTTATCTTTTTTTAATGTACATTTTAATAAATAATTATGAAAGTCTTATTATCTAAATTTATGCATAATTGTATATGAATACCATTAATGGCAACAGTTGTCATGAAATGGAAAAATTATTCAGGAATGTGACTAACAAATGCAAATTACTAGACTATGTAACTTAGATTCAAATGAAATGAACTATCGTTTTGCTGAAGATGATGATGTAGAAATTAGAGAAGCCGTAGTTTTGAAATGTTCTGGGTTTCATTTGAATGTAAAATAGATTCTAAACTCCAATACGCTCAAGTTCATAATTTTAATCACATATTCATCCGTATGAATTAATCTCGTTTCTTGTCAATTGAGCCACCCTGACCGTAAATTACAGGCATTGTATAGCTACTAGTCACGCCTTTAATTGATCTTATTTTTCTTACTGCTGAATCAATATCATCAGGGAGATCAGTTGAAATTTGCACAATTATGTCATACTTTCCCATTATGCCATTAACATCAATCACTTCTGGAATTTTATTTAGATCCTCAATGATATTTTTTTCTTGCGTTGGTATAGAATTTAATAAAATGTAAGCAAGCATTATTTTTCAAGGTATTTAGAATCAATTTAACTCTATAGGATACAAATTTTGAAATTATTCTTGAAAGATTAGATTCTAAACTCCAATATGTTTAAGTTCATTATTAAATTAAGAATTGTATGTTGGAGTCTATCACTATATGGCAATAATCTTGATACTGTTAATTGTAGTTGGGGCGATAGTTGTATCAATTTTGTTGATAAAACATTACAAAAAAGGAAATTCTAGAAGTACAAATTTTGGAAAACGAAATAAATATTAGATTCTAAACTCTTCATTCGAAACAAGAAGGTTTAGTTAGTAAAAACTATGACTAATAATCAATTTAACTGCAAATATTCTTTAAACCAAACAAAAAGTAAAAATCATGACAAAATTTGTCCACAGACCATACGACAAAATCTATGTACGTGATATGATAAAGCTAAGTCTAGATGATTTTATAGGTATGATGTCCTCTTTAGAAGCAGCAAGCGTATACTGGACTGATGGTGTATTATTTGCAAGTTTTGCAATGACAGAATCCGAAGAACTGGCAAAAAAAGAGATGCAAAATGAAATGTTTCTAGATAAAATAATTTTTGCAGTATATGAAAAACATACAAAGACCGTAAAATCATCAACTAACTTAGAAATTGGAGTGTTAAACATGCAAAAAAGCAAACTCTACCAAGACTTGATTGCCTGGCTTAAAACCCAATCAGTTTGGAATGAATAAAAAAAATCAAGATTGATCCCATGAGAGATAACCACCTTCCAAAGTAATTGCATTAAATCCTTCTTTTACTAGTTCATCAGCTGCAATATTTCCTCTGTAACCGGTTCCACAATAGGTGCAGATTTTCTTATCCCTAAGGTCTTCAATCTGTTTTTTCTTTGCATTTCTAATGCTCAATCCCAAAGGCATGTGAACAGAGTCTTCAATTTTTCCACCATCTATCTCATCGGACTCTCGGACATCAATGATTACAAAATCATTTTTTTGCGATATTAGTTATTTTGCAGTAATTGTATCTGCCATGGAGTATATTATCTGCAGTCTAATTTATTTCTGTATTATCTAGTTTACAACAGAGGTATGATTAATTCTAGTCATCATACATTCTAAATGAATTTGTTCTTCAGTAACATAGCCACACTCATGACAATTGAATTGGTTTTCCTTGTTACATATGTCACATTTTTTGTTTACTTCCAATCCGTAACCACATCGTCTGCATGAATCTTCTTTCATGGACTAGTATACACATTGCTGAATTTAAACACTATGAAAATTAGAGACACCTAATTAGATTGTTCTAACTTCTCAACATTTGTACATAGTTCTAGATAATTTACGTACAAGGTTTTCCACTGTTGTAACTATTTACAAATTAATAAAATTAATTTTTGAGAACTAAATTTTCAAGGGATAATCCATAGTAGGAATTATCGTCAGCAGTTATTTTCCCAAGCAATTCTTTTTTCAACATCTGAATTTCCTTTTCACTCATAATGATATTGTATAAAATATTATGTGAGATAATCTTCTCTTTTCAATTATTGTAAAGTAATAGCTCACAGCGAATCAATTTTTTTATAAATTAGGTATGAAGTAAATGAAATTATGATAAAATGTAAGTATCATACCTGAAAATTAAGAAGAAGATGATATGTAATGATTTGAAATTCATCACATGTCTAAAGAATCAGAAAAAGAATAAAAAAACGAGATCAGGAAGAAATGAAAGAAGAATCACACCAGCTAGAACTGAAAGAAGTATATGTGTAAGATAAAAAAAATAGGATAAATCTGAAGAGTAGATTCTAAATTTATCAATAAGCTTAAGTTCATAGAAAATTTAAAAAATTATTGAGTCTTGATCCAAACTACAAAGCTACATTTGTAATCCTAAACGATATAGAATCACATGGATTGACACAATTCAACAAGGAATATCATGATGAAGAATTTTTTAAAAATTTCATACAATTCAAAAGAGCATTTTCACACTCAATCAGTGAACTAGTAAGTAAATTAGATTCATTTCAAACAAGACAAGAAGAAGCATTAATCTTTACAATTTATTCGGAATTATCATTCATAAATTCTCATTTAGATGTGATTGAAAAATTTCTAAAAACTATCATCAATCCTTCAAAAATCAAAGAAGGATTTGATGAAAATACCACACTAGAAGACATGTTAAAAAGAATTTGTAACAGAATGCAATATTCAGAAAAATTGAAAAATTCAATCAAGGGCTTGTTTTTAGAGAATTTCAGACATGCCATCACACATCAACAATTTTTAATTCAAAAAAATGGTCAAATTGTAATTTATCCAAAGGATGAGAATAAAAAACAAATTCTTAACATTAAAAATTTAGCCGATAGTACTTTGCAAGTTACAGAAATATTGGATGCAATGGTGGATTGGTCAAATGGAACCATAAGAAAACCAAATACAAAATCCGAAATACTAGATGAGATAGTTAGTGATTTGACAAAACAAGTTCAAGCATTAGATAAGAAACTAGACAGATTGGCATAAAAAAATTATTTTAAATTATCCAAATAGTATTTCTCAACTCGAGCCATCATAGGTTCCACATAGTCATCACATGTTTTGATAAATTCCTGGCGAGTATTTTTCTCACTGCTAACTAAAATTACCACCTGATTGATTTTCTGACCAGTTGCCTCCTCAAACATTTTAGCATAGCAGGTAGTTTGCAGATAATATTCGTACATGTAATCATCAATCTGGGGTTTTCGTTTGGTCTTGTAATCAATTATTGATAATTCTCCATTATACTCTGCAATCAAGTCACTAGTTCCTGCAACATGAAGTTTATCTGAATACATTCTCTGTTCAATACATGTAACATCTGAAATATTCTCAAGGAAAGGTTTCAAATTATTAAAATGTGCTATAGGTAACAAATCAAATTCTTCAAGAGCCAAACTATTAGACAAATAATCTTCTATGATTTTATGGGATTGTGTTCCGATATCTTGTGCTTGCTTTGTTATGTATTCGTGTGCTGGTTCGTTTTCCTTCCAAGTTTGTAATCCATTTTTCTTGTGTTCAGGTGCAGTTGCAGAAAGTATCGTACTGATTGAAGGATAAATCTTGTCAAATTTAGTCTGATACCAATGTCCATCATCCCTATCCAAAAGTACTGGCTCTCTAGTCTTTAACATCTGTGTAAAATTTACCACAGAAAAATTCAGATGAAGTAGTTATTGAATGATTTGACATCACACCATTTTTTTAAATTTATCAAAATCTGATCTTGTTTTTACAAATTGATCCGTTTCAATTTTTCTCAATGAGAAAAGATTATCCATAGAATCATTAATGATATGAATAGACTCATCAAAGATTACAATATCAGTAAATTCTTCATCAGGATATACAGTGTATTCAAAGAATTCAGTTTCAGTTTGAATCTTTAATTTGAATCCCATTAGCAATCCCAAATCGTCGTGTTTATTCAAAAATCCTAACAGGCTGGCCCTCAAAGAGGGATCATTAGGTAGGGAGGTGTATTTAGAATCGTTTTGATTATCAATTATACATGCAAGTGGTTTTCCTTTACTGTGTAACACCTTTGAATTATTAGTTAAAACGAAATCCTCAGAATTAGGCATTTTATCTAACGGCATATCTAGAAGATAGATAATTTCATTAAAAAAGTTGGGTTGATTTTACAATTTAGAATCTAATCTTTAGAGTCTTCATACTTTTCATCTGCTTTGTGGTTTTCTTTAAGATCAAGATCATGTTGTTCTTCTCTCATTTCTTCTTGTTCAGATGTCTTATTTTCAGAATCATTTACATTATTTTTAGGTGCGTTTGCCTGATCTCGGACCTTTTTCATAATACAGAATTTACCTAAAAATTTTCTTAATCCCATAATTAATTCATACAATACAGAGTCTTATGTGTGTTTAAAAATATCAAAATTAGGTAATCATAGAATATCATATGTTCATTAATGGTAATTCAGTCTAAAAATTCATTCATGAAATTTTGTTCTAACTGTGAGTCGAGACTTGTTCAAAGTTATGAGGATGTTGGAGGCCAGTGGGTTTGTCCAAAATGTAATCCCGAAAA
>JAPFBP010000088.1 GCA_029250275.1 Candidatus Nitrosopumilus sp.
TAATTATAAAGATCTAACTTCATACACTTTTTGATGTCTAAAATTTTTCATATTGGACTGGGAAATAATGACACAAGTTTAAGAAAAAAGGCTGACGCTGATTTTGTGTCTTTTTGGGATGAACAGGCAAAGAATCTTTCTTGGTTTTCTACATGGGAGAAAACCCTTGATTGGAGATCTCCTTTTGCTAAATGGTTTGTTGGAGGCACGATTAATGCCTCGTATAATACACTGGATATCCACCAATCTTCAAAATCTGATAAATCCGCAATTCTATGGGAGGGTGAAAATGGTGAATCTAGAAATATCACATATGGTGAAATGTTCACTCAAGTTAAAAAATTTGCAAATGTACTCAAATCTTTAGGTGTTCAAAGAGGGGATAGAGTCACAATTTATCTCCCTATGGTTCCCGAATTACCAATTGCAATGTTGGCATGTGCTAGAATTGGTGCAATTCACACTGTAATCTTTTCTGGGTTTAGTGCAACATCAATTAAAGATAGAGTTTCTGATTCAAACTCCAAAGTCATTATTACTGCTGATGGTGGATACAGACGGGGAAAAATTGTTCCTCTAAAAGATGTAATTGATGATGCAATAAGTGAACTGGATTTTGTTGAACATGTAGTAGTTCTTGAGAGGGCTAAAAATCAAATTTCAATGTCATCTAAAGATAAACTATGGACTGAATTAATGAATGAATCCTCTGATTCATGTGATGCCGAGAAATTACCCAGTGACCATCCACTTTACATTTTGTACACTTCTGGAACTACTGGAAAACCAAAAGGCGTTTTACATGGTACTGGAGGCTACTTGACACATTTGTATTCGACATTCAAATGGGCTTTTGACATTAAAGATTCTGATGTGTTTTTTTGCACTGCTGATATTGGTTGGGTAACTGGTCATAGCTATATAGTATATGCTCCTCTACTTCACGGTGCAACACAAGTGATGTATGAAGGGGCTCCTGATTTTCCAGATATATCTAGAATGTGGGATATTTTACAAAAATACAAAGTTACAATTTTTTACACTACTCCTACTGCTCTGAGAATGTTTATGAAATTTGGTGATGATATTCCAAACTCTTTTGATCTTTCATCGTTAAGATTATTGGGAACAGTTGGAGAACCAATAAATCCTGAAGTTTGGAAATGGTATTTCAAGACTATAGGAAAAGAAAGATGTCCTATCATTGATACGTGGTGGCAAACTGAAACTGGGGGAATGTTAATTTCAGCACTTCCTGGATTGGAAACCATTCCACTCAAACCTGGCTCTGGAACACTGCCAATTCCAGGCGTATCTGTTGCAATAGTAGATGAAAATGGGGATGATTTGCCTGCTAACACCAAAGGATATCTTGTAATCAAAAATCCTTGGCCTGGAATGCTTTTGACATTGTGGGGAGATGATGAAAAATACAAAACCGTTTACTGGTCAAAATATGAAAATTATTACTATTCAGGTGATTATGCGAGAAAAGATGATGATGATTATATCTGGTTATTAGGTCGTGCAGATGATGTGCTAAAAGTTGCAGGTCATAGAATTGGATCTGCTGAGATTGAGAGTTGCATGGTGTCTCACCCAAGTATTGCAGAATCTGCTGCATGTGGTATTCCTGATGATATTAAAGGTGAGGTGATTATTGCATTTGTTGTTTTAAAACAAGGTGTTACAAAAGATTTTGATATTTTAGAAAAAGAGTTATCTAATAAAATTAGAACTGACATTGGTGCAATTGCAACTCCTAAACAAATCTATTTTGTTTCAAAATTACCCAAAACTCGTAGTGGAAAGATAATGCGTAGATTGCTAAAGGCAATTGTCAATAATGAAAAAATTGATGATGTTAGTACTTTGGAAGATGGGACAGCTATATCTGAGATTCAACAGGTATTTGATGAACTTCAAAAATCTATCAAAGCAAATTCTAAATAATTATTTTTTTATTTTATTAAAATTAATACTTGATAACATCTCAAACATTTTTTTTAATCCATCATATTCTGATTTTAAATTTTT
>JAPFBP010000089.1 GCA_029250275.1 Candidatus Nitrosopumilus sp.
TCATATGACAAAAGCTGTTCTATCAAAAATGTCAGATGTTAAAAGTGGAGCAATTGTGAATATAGGTTCAATTTCAAGTGAAAGAGCAATACCAAGAGTTCACTTGGCAGTGTATTCATCTACCAAATCTGCAATTGTCATGTTTACAAAATCAATTGCAGTAGAATATGCAAGAAAAAACATTAGATGTAATTGTGTTAATCCAGGAATTATTAATTCAGGAATGATAAAACCATACCTTGATGATCCTCAAGCAAGAAAGGTGTTAGAAGAAAGATTACCTCTTGCAAGAGTTGGAGAACCAGAAGATGTTGCAAATGCCGCACTCTATTTGGCTTCTGATGAGGCCAATTGGGTTACAGGTGCCATCCTAAATGTAGATGGTGGAAAAACAGCTTCAGAAGGATAACATCAGATGTTTAAAATAATTTAAGAGGTAGAAATTTTGTTCTTTTTTAAATATGCTCTATAAGTTAATCCAGTAACTAGTACAATTATTCCCGTAATAGCAGACCATATGAAAAATGATCCAATACCAGATTCATCCATGTTTGACAACAAATGAATAAACATCTAAAGTTTGGGTTGAGAATGAATCATTCCTCAAAAGTATGAAACATCTAAATAGATTTGACACTGACGGAATTTATGCCTGAATTTACATGTCCAGACTGTGGAAAACATCTATTTCATGAAAATGAGATAACATTGAAAATTGAAGAGACAATTCATTCAAAATTCTGTAGAAAAATACAAGGAGAAACCCATAGTTTCATGCATAGAGACCTAGCACACATGAAAACTTTTGATTCAGAAAGAGAAAATGACACTGCAGGTACTGCAATATTAAAAAAATAACAATCCATTCCTCAAAATTATAACCTAGGTATTTATCATTCAAGTAATTGCCAGAAGAACATCATTATGATTTAGTAGTAGTAGGAGGAGGACCGGCAGGATCCTCAGCGGCATATGCTGCGGCAAAGAATGGAATCAAGGTAGCTTTACTTGAAAAAGAAAATTCAATTGCAGAAACAGTTAGAACTAGCGGCGTAACGTGGATTCAAAATATTAAAGAATTTGGAATTCCAGATGATTGTTTTAATCCAATTAAGAATTTTTCATTTTGTTCTCCCAATAACGAAGTTACAATTAGCGATACTATTCCAAGAGCTGCAGTATTAGATGTAAGAAAAACATACAGATGGTTAGCAAATGAGGCAGAACAATGCGGTGCAGATATTTTTGTAAAGATGAACATCAAGAATGTTATTAAAAATGAAAAAGGAGACATTGTAGGAGTAAATGGTATTGGACCAAATGGAGAAACTACATTTCATTCCAAAGTTGTAATTGATGCAAGTGGTTTTCAATCAACAGTTTGTAAGGCGATGGGATTTGTTGAGCAATGGAAAAGATTTGGTGCAGGAGCAGAATATGAAATGAAAGTAGAACATGCAGATTCTGAAACATGGTGGTTAATGGTAGGACAAGAATACTCTCCTGCAGGATATGCGTGGATTTTTCCGTTAGGAAATAACATGGTTAGAATAGGAGTGGGAGTTGGGAAACCAGAATCAAATGTAGACCCTACTCAAAGACTCAAAGAGATAATAGATAAAAAATTAGGGCCAATAAAAAAATTAGGAAAATTAACTGAAGTTGAATTTCATTATGGATTAATTCCAAATGACGGATTATCTAGGAAAACAGTTTTCAATAATTTAATTCTAGTAGGAGATTCGGCAGGACAAGCAAATCCTCTAGTGTTAGAAGGAATAAGATACGCCATAAAATTTGGAAGAGTTGCAGGAAAAGTAGCATCAGATGCAATAAAATCAGGTAAGACAGACAAAGAATCGCTCTATCCTTATGAAAATAACTGGAGAAAAGAAATAGAATCAAAAATTAAGTCAGCAGGGAAAGTTCAGGATAGATGGATCGGTCTTACCGATGAAGAATGGGATAAAGAACTAGACATAATTAAAGAACTAAAA
>JAPFBP010000015.1 GCA_029250275.1 Candidatus Nitrosopumilus sp.
CTTGTTGTAATTTTTGTAATTGTTGGAATAGTTTTATTGTCTACAATGAATAATTCTATTGCAGAAAAAGAAACAACCAAAGTAAGCATTCCAAAAGGAACATCTGTTTTAGGTTGTGAAGTACAAAGTCTATGTTACATTCCTGATCCAATCGTTGTAAGTGTTGGAGATGTTGTAGCATGGACAAATCGTGATTCTTCAGTTCACACAGTTACTAGCGGTTCACCTAAAGAAGGAGCAAACGGAATTATCTTTAGTGATTTGATGCACCCAGATGAGGTTTTTGCCTTTAAATTTAATAAATCAGGCTCATTTTCATACTATTGCACTGTTCATCCTTGGATGGAAGGATTGGTAACTGTAAAACCTCTTCTTCTCAAACCGCTTGCCTTACATGAAATTGAACAAATGAGACTTTCTGAATCAGGTTCAGTAATTGTAACAATTCAAACAAATCAGCCTAAATCTGGAAATCCACTTGAAATAGAGATGATATTTAGTAATGAAAAAAATTCTAGTCTGGATTACATGAACTATGACATTAGAATTATTCAAGACAATGAAGATATACTATTCCAAGAAAACATCCGTTCACTAGACGGATATGAAGAGATTACAACAAAATCATTGGAATCTGATAATCCTGTTGAGATAATCATTGGATTAAGAGGAATTTACATTGATACTAAATCTACAAGACCAGTTTCTGAAACCCTAACTTTTCTTGTTTCAGATGAGGATCCTGTCAAAAAAGGAGTGTCACCAAAAGCCCAAATTGAACGTGGTGTAAAATTACCTGACATTATTTGTCGTCAGGGATTTGAACTTGTAATGAAAAATTCTGACAGATCAGGTGCATGTGTGACTTTTGATTCTGTTGAAAAATTAATTGCACGTGGTTGGGGCAATCTCTTCTAAGAGATACAATTAACTAGACATCTCTTTTTAGAAACACATATTCAATTTTGTATCATAAAGTTCTAAATACAAACTATCATAAATAAACAATGCAAAAAAGTATCTTATACTTGATATTTGCTATTCCTTTATTTGTAATAATAATGTCTACACCATTAGTGTTTTCTGAAGTTGAAGAAAATTCAATCACACAAAGTTCACAAGAGATAAAAAAATCTGAATATGAAATAGGAATTAAAGAATTAACCATAACAGAGCATATCCAAGGCTATGAAAGAGGAGATACAATACACTTGTTTAGCATATCTCCTCTGGAGATATCAAAAAATTTAATACAACAGGTACAGAAAATGGTGATTTTACCATGATTAACATTGATAAGGGATTTGAATCAGAAGAATACCATATAATTTTAGAATACAAGAATAAACAAGTTTTCTCGGTATTGTTTAGCATAATTTAATTTTCATATGTGTGATAAGATTGGCATTTATGTGTAATAACGAATGTGGTAATTTCAAACTTGATGGATACTCCAATAAACTAAGTTATGAAAATGGCTTCAAATGGTGTTCTTGTTGTTGCGCTTATTTGAGAATTGACAGTTATAGATGTCCTTGCTGTAATGCTGCCATTAGATCCAGTCCTAAAAGTAAGATTAACAGTAGATTAGGGTTGTTCTAGAGGGTTTTTCTTTTTCTTTATTATTCCAAAAAAGAAGCTAACTAGAATACCTAGCATAATTATCGATAAAAACAAATCAAAAGAATCATCATCAAATGGGAGTAATTCTTGTACTGCTTCAATTCCCAAATATATTGTAAATAATGAAAAAGCAGTTGCAATAAATTTTAGTTGAGGCATTCGTGTCTTTCTGTAAGCGGATATTGCCATTATTGTCAAAATGATGGAGAAACATGCAATGGCAACAGTAACAGAACCTGCAAACAAATCATCTTGTGTAACAACATCTATTGGGTCATCAAACGGATTAAAGTAATCCAGTTGTAAAGAAATCTTTGATAAAATGGATAGTTGTATGTCAAACATTCTAGTACATATGTCTATTTTTCATCCAATGCTGAAAATACATCTGTCATATTATTTACCATAGTATTCCATACAGTCGATTTACATTTGTTAAGATTGTCCAATACATTATTTCGGTCTCTAAGACAATATACTGTGTATTTTCCAGAATATTCTGTTTGAACAACTTGTAATTCCATCAGTCTTTTCATGTGCCAACTTATTGTGGATGATGATAAGCCAATCCCTTTAGCTATTTCTTGATGTGTGGATGGTTCATGCTGAATCAAAAATATGACAATATTTCGTGGAGAATCTAAATTCAAAACTGAGAGGATTTTATCATCAGATTCGTTGATATGGTAATAATTTCTATAAAATTTTATTTTCGTTGATTTGATTTTTCCCTCTCTTTCAAGCATAGTAAGATGATATTGTACAGTACCAATGGAAAATCCTAGACTGTTTTTGATCTTTCTGAGATGAGAGCTAGGATTTGAGATAACAAAGTCTAAAATTTTATCCTTGGGTGATTCTAAAATCTCACTCATGATAATATTTGCTAAAAACACAGATTTAACCTGTTCTACAAATTATTACAGTTTTTTGCTAAAATTTCTTCTCTTAGATTGAGACTTACATCATATGATGTTTTAACTATATTTTCTAAAGCAGACGAGGTAGGAAATTCAGTATTTTTAGACACGACCAATACGGATATTCATTCGTCCTACATGAAATTCAAACTTGTATAATAAAGAAGGTATTAGTAAAACTAGAGATTGCCCAAATAATTGTCTAATAAAACTATGAATGAATAATGTCACTAGCAACCGAAGTTGCTAGCGGAAGAATTCACGACTGATGACCAAAGCCACCAACTCGAAAATCACTTCTTGGCGTGCAAACCAATTACTGCTAAGAGAATTGTTTTAAGCCAATAAACCTTACCTTTTCGTAATTGTCTGAATTAACTGATAGAATCATAATCCAAGAATCAAATCTGTCTTTTGCAACAAAAAAAGACTGTGATTTTAGATTTGGACCGATCTATCGTTTCTTTCCAATCTAATCTGGTTAGGTGAATCTATGTGGATTTTGTCATGAAAACTAAAGTATTATTCTAATTCATCAATGAACAATTAATAGAACTTTGATTCTAATTATTTTATCTTTGATTGGCTTGGGCGTTTTTGAAGTATTGATGTGTTTTGGTTTCTTAAATTTTCTATCTATTTAGTATTCAATACTATCTGAAGTGAATCTTATTTTTTGGATAAATGATAAATGTGATTTGTTAGATAATTTAACATTCTGATCTATAAAAATAGATAGCATATTTACGGCTGTGTAGAAACCATCAATTTTTTACAACATGATTAATCAAATTCTATAAGCAGATCTAAAGCTAAATTCTCAGCTCACCATTTCATGAAATCATCAAGATACATCAAGATGATTCGTAGCATGATGCAAATTTTGAAAAGAGCAAGGGTGAGGCCATACCTACACAAGACATCCAATCACATGTACACAGTCTGGCAACACCTAATCCTTCTTACACTATACCAATACGAGACAAAGTGTTACAAAAGATTCACAGAATTTTTAAAAGAATGTTTTGGTATCTGCGAGTATCTGGGTTTGTCAAAAATCCCACACTACACCACGATTCAAAAGGCAGCTGCAAGACTAGATGTTGGAATTCTGCAGAAAATCCTGGAATCATTTGTGATGAATATGAAAATCAAAAGTGTATTTGCAGGAATTGATGCAACAGGATTTGGACACGGACAGTCATCGTACTATTACACAAAACGTGCCAAATTACGTAGGAAATTTGTCAAAATGTCTGCGATTTCCGATATGAAATCACAGATAATTTGTGCAATAAAAATACGGCATCGAACAAGACATGACAGTATTGACTTTGGTCCATTGTTACAAAAAGTAAATGGAATAATTCCAATTGATACCGTGGTAGCTGATAAGGGATATGATTCAGAGAGAAATCATGTCGAATCAGATTCACTTGGAATTGTAAGCATCATCCCACCAAGGTATGAAAACGTTCCAGTGTACAAGACTCGAGGGTATCACAGAAAGAGACTCAAAAGATATGGATATGATAAAACATTATACCATCAGAGAAACAAATGTGAGACAATATTTTTTGTGATAAAAAAGATGTTTGGAGAAAACGTCACATCAAGAAAAATATCTACACAGAATCGAGAATTGTTTCATCGAGTGATAGCATACAATGTGTACAGAATTACTCGTGATAAGTTGTTAATTTGGCATGGTTTCTACACAGCCTGTTTTTAGATTAATTTAGCCACAAATTATATTTATATATGTGTTTCCAGTGAAGTATGTATAGCCGACGCCGAAATAGATAGTATAATCGATAAAGTGGAAAAAGAAAAAAAGGCATTTCTAAAAAAATCTGCCTTTGACACATCAAACCAGCCATTAAAAATCATAAGCAGAACAAATGAAATTGAGAAGATAGTTGGCTACATTTTAGACTATACACAACAGCAAGTGGTTCCACTAGTTTCAATTTATGGTCGTAGTGGCACTGGAAAATCAACTCTGGTAAGACATGTTTGCAAGCATATTCCTGAAGTTAAATTGTGTTTTGTAAATTTACGAAAAGCAAAGACCGTATTTGGTACAATAAATCTTATATTAAATGAATTGGACCAGCCAAGTCTTGCCAGTGCACAGGGAATGAATCTTGGATTAGAAAAGATTCGAGAAGCAATTTTGAATGTTACAAAATTGGAGGAAAAAAAACTGTTCATACTAGCCCTTGATGAATTTGATGTGATATTTTATGACAAACGAGGAAATCCTTCTGACTTTGTTTATAAAATAGTGGAAATGCAAGCAGAACTAAAAAGCAAAGGTTGTCTTGCAATGATATTTACCATATCCAATAATGTCTTGTCTGACTATGATCTGGATGACAGGATAAGATCAAGAATTGGAAATTCAGAAATATTTTTCAAACCATATTCAAAAGAAGAAACTCTAAAGATATTGCAGCAAAGATCTGAAGAGGCATTTGGTAAAAAAATAGACAACAAAGTTTTAGAAGAGTGTGCAAAAATTAGCTTTTTGGAGCATGGTGATGCCAGACGAGCAGTAGACTTGCTACGTGTATCTGCAGAGATTGCAGCAAAAGAAAATAAAGAGATTTCAGTGGAGCATATCAAAGCTGCATCAAAACAACTACAAAAAGATCGAGCAGAAGAAGTGATATCTAGCTTGTCTCATCACAGCATGTTGATTTGCCTGGTTTTGGCTGTAAAGACATATCTTCTTGATCAAAAGTTGCATAGCACCATGTCGATATATGAAAAATACAAACAATATCTACAATCTGAGCCTGTGAGCTATAGGCGATTCTTTGAATTGCTAAAGGATCTTGAAAATACCGGGTTTGTAAATTCTAATACTAGATCAAAGGGGCAAAAAGGATATAGTTCAGAGTTTCAACTTTTAGTGGACCCGCAAATTGTAGGTGAAATAATTGATAAAGAATGGTGGAAGAAAAATGTTGTAAAGCAAAAAGATAGTACGGATAAAGCGGATTTAGCAGCAGCTGGAAGCAATGATCCGTATTCTCAACTTTATAGAAAAATTAGAAAACAAGAAAAGAAACAGTTGTAATGCAATGGAGTCTCTTATTGCAAGATGCGCAGTGAATTTACTGCCGTATTTTTATGGCACAGATTAACTGTTCTTTCATGTCTGCACAGATTGAGAGTTTAACGAATTTCCTGCGTAATTTGATGCGTTTTGTATAGTAATATGATGACGGACCATGACCAAACCCTGTTGTATCAATTCCTGCAAATAGATTTTGAATTTCATATTCATCACAAATGATTCCAGGATTTTCTGCAGTATTGCAATGTCTAGTCTTGCAGCTACCTTTTGAATCGTGGTGTAGTGTGGAATCTTTGACAACCCCAGACATTTGCAGATACCAAAACATTCTTCAAGAAAAGATGTAAACATTCGGTAACTCTTAGACTCTTACTCTTTTGATGATGTTTAGCATCGTATGAATCATCTTGATGTATCTTGATGATTTCATGAAATGATAGAATAATGATATCAGATGGATCTGATAGTATGGCATGATCTACAATATGGTCAAAAATAGATGGTTTCTACACCGCACATATTTACTTAATTGTTGTTTAAAATTAATATATGTCTCAAATAAAAAAAATTCTCATTTTAGGTGGTGGATTTGGGGGAATCAATGTTCTCAAATTGATTCAAAATAAATTCAAAAATGATCACAATATTAGAATTTTTATAGTTAGCCAAGATAATTATTTTCTTTATACTCCCATGCTGCCACAGGTTACTTCAGGATTAATTCACTCAAATGATATTACCATACCAATTCGTAAACTATGCAAGCAAGCAGAATTTTACCACGCAACAATATCCTCTATTGATTTAGAACAAAAACTAGTTACGATTACTAGAACATTTGACGGTAAAGTACATGCACTTGATTATGATTATCTTGTAATTACTCTTGGAAGTAACACTAATTTTTTTGATAATGAAAATATTGAAAAACATGCGTTTGTTATTAAGACTGTCGAGGATGCCATTTCTGTTAATTCACAAGTAATTAACATGCTTGAGAATGCGGCTCAAACATCAGATATTGATTTTAAAAAGAAACTGATGACATTTACTGTTGTTGGTGGTGGTTTTGCAGGTGTTGAAACAATGGGTGAGATTAACCAACTTGTTCGAGATTCTGTTAAAAACTTCTATCCTAGTATCGGAGAAGAAAATATTTCTATGAATTTAGTTGTTTCAAAAGAATTTATTCTGTCTGAACTTGGTCCAAAACTTGGAAAAAAGGCTGGTGAATATCTAAGTAAAGTTGGAGTAAATATAATTACAAATACCAAGGCAGTTGATGCAGGCGAGGATTTTGTTCAATTAGATGATGGTAAAATAATTCCATGCATGACTTTGATTTGGGCTGCGGGTATAGACATTGATCCTGTTATTTCTGAATTACTATGTGATCATCACAAGTCTGGAAAACTCAAAGTTGACTCCTTTTTGAGATTATTTGAACATGAAGAAGTTTTTGCTTTAGGTGACTGTGCATTGATTACAAATCCTTTAACTGGACAAGCATATCCTGCAACTGCTCAAAATGCAATTCATCAAAGTGTAACCGTTTCTAATAATCTTCATTCTATAATTACTGGTAAAACTAAACTTGAAAAATTTTCTTTTAAAAGTAATGGTATCATGACTACGTTAGGTAGAAAAGTATCTATTGCTGTAGTGTTCGGATTGACTTTTAATGGACCTTTGGCATGGTTAATTTGGAGAACATATTATTTATCTAGATTACCTATGCTTGAAAAAAAATTTCAAGTTGCAACTAGTTGGATGGCTGATTTATTATTCAAACGTGATCTAACTTTTATTGGATTAATCAAAAATAAGTCTCTTACAAAAGTTGATATGAAATTTGATACATCCTCTGTAAAAGATTTTTTCAAAGATAATTGACTATGTTCAATGTTATACGAGATTCAATGCAATGACCGTATACTTTTTGTACTGATATTCTCTAGTGTTTTGTTATCAGACGCTTGTATTTTATAAATAACATCATAAAATCCAAAAACCACGCTAGCTTCTTTCAATTCTGTAATACGGTTAAGATTTTTTAGTGTAGTATTTTTTTTTAAAATTTGATCCACACATGTATATTTCTACTCTCAATTAGATATAGGAAAGTTTAACAATCCATCATATTTCTGTTATGATGTATGGTTGATCTTGATACATATGCAAAAATAAATGAAGAAATTAAATTCACAGAAGAAGAAACAGTGGAACTTTTAAAGTTAAGTGAAAAAGAAATACTTGTTCTGATTCTTTCTGAATTAAAAAAGATAACAGAAAATACCAAAAATTCTAATTAACTTTAGATATGCTTTTACGTGTGAATCCATATTTCCCTAAATGACTATTTGTCTGTAAGCAAAAATTATTCAAGCCTCTGTGAAATGGACTCTTAATATGCTGATGATATTTTGAATGGCCTGATTAACCATTCTAGGAAATCGTGAAGATCTTTAAGTTTCTAACATTGAAAGCATTTTTAGCACCTATCTTATCGTGGTTTGATGAGTTTTCTGTAGATATTAGTATGAAATCTCTATCAAAATTAATTGTAATCTATTTTACATTATCTCTTGATTTTATAGACCAATTTGTTTTGCCAAGTTTTTTATCGAAAATATGATTTATTTTGACTTTTAACAATGCTTCAGCATATACTAGTTTAGTTTTTGACACACTCAGTTGCGGGATCATTAAATTTTTTCTGTCGTATGTCTTGTCTTCCACATTTACATAATATGTCTACAAATTGTATTGATGAATTTATATTCAAAATTTTACCACAAAGGATATTTCAGGTCTAAAATTTTCTAATTCTTGCACTAATTGTATTGATTTTTAAAAAAATAGATGGCAGAAAATAATTTTGTTAATAAAACAGTAAAAGGTTAGATGCACTTATGAATCCAAAATGTTGAGTTTGAGTAATTATTTTCTTGGTCTTCTTCGTGGATTTTTCTCATAAAATTTTTCCACATTCTCATTCCATTCTTTAGTTTCTGGTAGACGAGAGCGTGCATGTGGTCTCTTTCCGTGATTTGATAATATGGTGCTGCTATTTTCATAAAATTTGTCAGTCTCATTAATCAGTACATCTAGAAACTCTGATGCTCCTTTCACTTCTTCACTTTTTGGTTCTCTATGAGATAAAATGGACTTTGCAAGCGTCTCAATCTTTGCTATTTTTATTCTGTATTCGCTTAGAATTCTGTGATCAAAGGAAATCATTTCATTTTTTCTCCATTTTACTAGTGTATGTTCATTTCGGTTTTCTGTTTAACCATACATTGATTTGTCAATTGTTGCATCTGTGGTATTATTTTGTGCTAAAAATCCACTAAAATTAGACCTAAGAATTTTTTGAACATGCCCTGATACTCTTGCAACGTTATCCCATGTACTGTGAAATGAAACTCTATCTAGAATTTGTTCATCTACATGGGAGAATATTGCCAAACCTGCAATATTCTCTCCATCTTTTATCCATTGGTGACCCACATTACAGGTTGTACAAATCTCACTAATCTCTATTATTGCTTTAGAAAATGATTGATTTTTCATTACTAATAATTTTGCATCTTGAGATGGGAATCGCATGTTTACATTTACATGAACTCTGTCTGCCCTGTTTGCATTTTTACTAACTATGATATTTGTTCCTACATGAAACTGCCAATCTATAATTTCACTTTTCTCTTTAATTTTTTCGGTTTGATCTTCATAATTGATATTTGTAACTTTGATGAACTCTTCAACTAAATCTTTCATTTCTTGAGATGTTTTTGTCATGAGTCTAATTATTTTCTGTCCGTATATTCATGTTATAGAAAAAAAGAATTAATGGCTGTGTCCACAACCACAGGAATCATGACCTTCTTGTCCTTGTGATTCACTTCCTGCACATTTGGAACATTTCTCTGCCCCTGTTGGAGAAAAGAAACCAATTCCACATGATATGCATTTTTGATTTGACATAATGTTTGTAAAAAATTGCTGTATTTAATGAATACGCATTATTAAGGCTGATGAAAATAATAAAGTTTAGAATTATTTAGATGACTAGTCTTTTTTCTGAAATACTCTATATTCTCCGATAATTGAGTTACACTTGTGACAAGTGTATTGACCTCTTTCTATCAAAGTTAATCCATCTGCAACTACCTCATTTGGTTGCTCTTCAATCTGTATTTGAGTTGGACCATCAAATTCTGAATTGCATTGTTTGCAAAAGTGTTTCAGCATTTTTGCTGTATCTAATTTTTCAAGTGATGATAAAAAATGTTTATCCATATTTGGAACAAGTTTTGATTTGGTTACTTGCTCGTCAGTTAGTTCTGCATTTACCCATCCACCTGATCCGGCTAATTGAATTTCTGTCAATTTAATATAATGTCTGGGTTGCTATTAAAATACTGTTTGAACTAGTTGAGAATAAATTTTGTTTATTTCTACCACGGAAAAAAAGTCAGTCTCCTTCACTATGGAGACTCTGAAAATGCATTAACTAGTTTATGTGAGCAATGGGCTCTTCCAGCTAACACCGCGAGATGTCTCTGACTCATTGAAATACATATGTCTAGGTTTTTGTTAAAAAACTAGAATTAAAAATAATTACTTTTAGGTTAAATTTCTAAACGTTCGATCAAATAGAATTATTCATGTTGGTTTGAGTTTATTTTTCTTTTCAAATCTTATTCATGCCTGAATAAGAAACAGCTTCATAATTCGGCAATATTCATCAAATTTGAGGAAATCAGAGAGAACCCGTTGATATAATCATCAGCATAATACCTGCATTTTTCAAAGTAATTAACACTTTGAATTTATTATTAGATCTGATGATTGTTTTTAGATGTGATTTGAAATTTAGAACTTAATCTTACTTAATTTTTTCATTTGCACGTTCATACAATATTCTTGCTTCTTGCCATGAATACCATACCAAGTTCCATGTTAAATCATCTATTTCGTGACGTTGCTTTTCTGTGATTTGATTATTTTTTAGATTGTAAATTATTTTTCCACGCATAGTTCCTAATCTGACACCTAACATGACACACTCTCTTTGATTTTTGGGTAATATTTTTCCTCTAAATCCATCTGGAGCAGAATCAAATGTATCAAAGTGTTCTGGCTTCCATTGAAATTTAGATTTGCTAAAAACTTCTAGAATTAATGATATTGTGTCATAGTCTAGTTTTTTCTTATCTAATTTTTCTTTTATTAAATCCTCTGAAACTTTTTTTATTTCTTTACTAAGTTTTTTCTCTAATTCTTTCAAAGGATCTGACTTGGAATTTTTTATCATTACTGTATTGTTTCAAATTTTGAACTTAAGCGTATAGATTAACGCTTAAAATTATTTTTTACTCTCTTTTTGTCTTATTTTATTACATCTGTCGCAGAGTTTGTAATTTTTACCGATTCCTCTAGAACTCCTACAAGACGTCCCGCATTTTTTACATATGTAATCCATATGTAAATCGTTTAAAATCTACAGACTTAAAACTATTGAATAATTCGGACATTAGTAAAAAGTTAAGATAAACCAGTAGATTCTTATCTAAAAATTTTAGGCAAAACACATGGTTATAATTAAGAATAATTCTCCTGTACTATTCTTCTATAATAACTCAAAAAAATGGTTAGCGAAAATTTCTAAAAAAGAATCATTTCATACTCACATTGGTGTACTCAAACATGCTGATGCAATAGGCAAAGAATATGGTTCTAGATTAATGACAAACAAGGACAAGTATGTCTATCTTTTGGAGCCAACAATGTATGATTATGTGATGAAAATCCAACATGGCACACAAATTGTCTACCCTAAAGATATCGGATACATTGTTGCAAGAGCCGGAATCGGTGACGGGCAAAAAATTTTAGAAATTGGAACCGGTAGTGGCTCATTGACTTCTTTTGTAGCTAATATCGTAAAACCTCGTGGACATGTATACACCTTTGATGTAGATGAAAACTTTATGAAAATAGCTGAAAAAAATATCAAAAAAGCAGGAGTTTCAAAATATGTCACTCAACATAATCTGGATTTGAAGACTGCTAAAAAAATGCCCTTGGAAAATATGGATGTGGCATTTATTGATTTAGGGGATCCGTGGACTGTACTTCCACAAGTTAGACAGATGCTAAAAGGAAGTGGATGTCTATTTGCTATTTGTCCTACAATGAACCAATTAGAAAAATTGACGATTGCACTAGTTGAAAATGAATTTACTGACATTGAATCTACTGAACATATTATACGAACTATTGAAGCTAGAGAGGGAAAAACAAGACATTCTTTCCAAGGGATCGGCCATACCACCTATCTTTGCTTTGCAAGAAAAGCCTTTTTTGGAAGAGAATCTCGAAAAGCTGCAGAAAAATTAAAACTTTCTGAAATTCCTTCTGAGACTCTTTCAAAAACCACCAAAAAAACCAGTGCTAAAAAAACCAGTTCTAAAACAACAAAAGAGACAACCAATAAATCTACCTAGTAATTTCTTCATACTTTAAAACAAGATTTATTCATCCATTTTTTAGAGAGTGTTGTATGGTGAGAAAGAATCTAACTTCATCTCTGGTTAAAAAATTCATTCCTGCAAGAAAATCTAAATCTAGAAAAGGTGATAATGGCATTGTTCTAGTTGTTGGTGGAAGCTACATTTACCATGGTGCCCCAGTATTGGCTTCACTTGCTGCATTGAAATGTGGCACTGATCTTGTTTATACTTGTGTTCCAAAAATCAACGTCACTCCGACACGTGCAATTTCACCAAACTTGATAGTGATTCCTCTAGTTGATCAAAAACTAACTTTGGGTGCAGTAAACAAATTGATTGGGGCTTTACCTCGTAATTTACATTCGGCAACAATTGGAATGGGACTCGCAATACAAGAAAAAAACTCTTTGTTACATTTTGTAAAATCTTTGTTGGATAGAGATGTGAGATTATCTTTAGATGCCAGTGCACTAATTCCTGATGTTTTGCCACTTTTAGCAAACAAGAATGTTGTAGTGACGCCACATGCAGGGGAATTTAAGAGATTGTTTGGAACTGTTCCATCTGATTCTAAAAATGAACGAATCAAACTTGTAGAAACCAAAGCAAAAGAATTTGGAATTACGGTTTTACTAAAAGGTGCAACTGATATTATATCTGATGGTACTACCACATATCTTAACGAGAAAAAAACTCCCGCAATGACAGTTGGTGGAACTGGAGATGTTCTTTCTGGATTAGTTGCTGGATTGTTATCTAATAACAGAAATTCTTTAGAATCTGCAGCTGCGGCCACATTCATCAATGGATTGGCAGGCAAATCTGCACAAAAACGATTAGGATTACACATGACTTCGATGGATCTTTTAGATGAAATTCCAGCTGTAATGAAGCCTTTTGATAAAATAGTGTGACTAGAATGATTCCGATAAAACATGTAGATGCTCACATGGATGAACTTGTTTCTGATTTACAGACATTAATTCGTCAACCAAGTGTTTCAGCAAAAAATGAGGGAATTGAAGAATGTGCAACTCTTGTTCAAAAGTTATTAAAAAAATCTGGAGTCAAATCAGAAATTTTACGATTGAAGAAAGGTGTTGCACCAATAGTTTTCGGTAAAGTACAATCAAAACGAAATCCAAAAAAAACTCTAATGTTTTACAATCATTATGATGTTCAACCTGCAGAACCATTTGATTTATGGAACGATCCACCATTCAGTGGTACTAGAAAAGGAAATAAAATTTTTGGACGTGGTGCAACTGATGATAAGGGTGAATTAATCACTAGAATCAAAGCTGTTGAAGCATGTTTGAAAACAACAGGGGATGTACCTTGTAATGTAAAATTTATCATTGAAGGTGAAGAAGAAACTGGCAGTGCTCATATTAAAGAATATTTAAAAAAATATAAAAAGAAATTTTCTTGTGATGGTGTAATTTGGGAATTTGGCTATGTTGATGCAAAAAATAGACCTATCATAGGGCTTGGAATGAAAGGGTTACTCTTTGTTGAATTATCTGTAAAAGAATCCATTAGAGATGCACATTCAAGCTTGGCAGTATTAATTAAAAATCCTGCATGGCGATTAATTGAGGCTGTACATACACTTCGAAATTCTGATGGAAAAATTCTCATCAAAGACTGGTACAAAGAAGTATTATCTTTATCCAAAAATGATTTGAAAATAATCCAAAAAGAACCATTTGATGAAAATGTGTTTAAAAAAGAATTTGGAATCAAATCCTTTGTAGGAAATATGAAAGGAATGGATGTAAAAAAGGCCATGGTTGGAGGGGCAACCTGTAATATTGCCGGGTTTGTTTCCGGTTATACTGGGGATGGTGCAAAAACTGTTCTTCCTGGTAATGCATTGGTGAAAATAGACTTTAGATTGATTCCTAAAATGGATCCCAAAAAACAGGTATTACGATTAAAAAATCACCTAAAATCAAAAGGATTCTCAGATGTTGACATCAAAGTTTACCATGGTGAGGAAGCTGCAAGAACTGACTCTTCGCACCCATTTGTATCCCAAGTAAAAGACGCTGCAGACAAGTCCTTTGGTAAATCAATTCTAAACGTTTCAAATGCCGGTACTGGTCCGATGTATCCATTTGTTGAAATTCTAAAAGCTCCTTGCATTTCTATAGGCAGCACATACATGTTTTCACCAATTCATTCAGCAAATGAATTTGCACGAATTGATTTGTTAAAGAAAACTACAAAGTGCATGTGTGAGATAATGAATAATTTTGGAAATTCCTAGTGTAAACATCTAGGTAATTTTTTAATGATTTGTGCAAGTGATATTCTGCCCGGCCCTACTATCATAATTACAAGTACTGATGCAAGTAAAATTAAATCTAATTCCACGCCACCTTTTCCTATGATGCTTGATGCACCTTTCACCATGAAAATTGCCCCTAACATGATAATTGAAATTAATGATGCAGATAATCTACTGAGAACTCCAATTATAATTAAAATTCCTGGAACTAATTCAGCTAATGCAATGGGAATTTGTAATTCCACTGGTAATCCCATATTTGGTAAATTTTCTGCAAATCCTGGACTAAATTTTGAGATTCCATGAAGAATAAAGATCACACCGATTGCAGATCTTAAACCCATAAAGACAACATCGTTTAGAATTTTTTCTCTAATCTCAGCAAAAGCCATGAGTATATCCTAAATTTTCAGTATAATTATTTTGCTCATAAATTACACGTTAAATGTAGAAAGCCCTTTATTATGCGGCAAAATTATTTGAATTATGTCAATGTATATGCCAGGAGCAACTGCTGTTGGAATTACTTTTGATGGCGGTATCGTTCTTGCTAGTGAGAAAAGGATCGCATTTGGAAACTTTTTGGTAAGTAAATCTACAAAGAAAACATTCTCTATTACTGACAAAGTCGGTGCGACATGTGCTGGTCTTGTGGCTGATATGCAAATCTTAACTTTACAAATTTCAGCTCTTGCTAAAATTAGAAAAATGGAACTCAAAAGAGATATTCCTCCTAATACAATTGCCAAAATGATGTCAAATATGATGTATGAAAGAAGATTTTATCCGTTGTTGACTCAGGTAATTGTCGGTGGTGTAGTTGACAAGCCAATAATGTACACATTGGACCCGTTAGGTTCAGTACTACCTGATGATTATGCTGCAGTAGGAACTGGGGCTGAAATGGCATTAGGTGTCTTAGATCCTCAATTCAAACCTAACATGAGTAGAGATGAAGCAGTTGATTTAGCTAAACGTGCAGTCCGTTCAGCAGCTCTTAGAGATGCTGCTAGTGGTGATGGATTAGATATACTTGTAATCACAAAAGATGGTACTGAAGAATTTACAGAAGATATTAAATAAAAAAATTCTTTGTTTTGAAAATTATTTTAATCGTAAATTGTTTTTCCTGTTTCCCAGAATCTATCTGAGATATAGTGGATATTTTTTATGATTTCTCCTTTTTCCATACTTTCTAATTCTGAACTATCTACCATTGCTTTTCCAACTGCCAAAAATTTATGTTGAGATTCTTCTGCAATACACACTAGATTGTCTTTTTTAAATTCAGTAAATTCTTTAATTCCTGGCCTCATAAGATTTGCACCTTTACACATGAATTTCACTGCTCCCATGTCAACTATAACTGCTGGAAATTTCTTTAACATTTCAATTTCTGTTAAAAATGGTAAATAATCATCATCAACTTTCAATATCTTTATTCCATCACCTGTGATGATTTGTGCATCATCTAAAATTTGGTGAACTTTAACATTTTTAATTTTAGGAAATTCAATTCCCCATCTTTCTGAAACTATTTTTAAAAGTACTGTAGTTTCACTTTTTGAAATTAAATTAGACTTCATAGCCGATAATTGAGTTTGACAATTACTCTATATTTCCTTTATTCAAAACATATGGGTACATCTGGATTTGGATTTTAAACCCCAATATGCTTAAGTTCATAAAATTTTAGATAATTCCTATTGGAAAAAAAGCAAAAAGCACGCATTCGTGTAACATTTGGTGCTGTGATGTTGTTAGTTATTGGGTTTGTAATGTCTATTTTACTTCCAATCATAAATGGTGTTGATATCGGAAATTTCTTTTTTTTGGGAATGATTGTTATAACTATGAGTACTGTTGCTTGGTCATTTCGAACAATGAATAAAAAAGATAAAGAACGTGGTTCAGATAGTATTTCCAATACAAAATACTATGCGGTCATAATGGCAGTAGTAATTGCACTGCCACTTGCGGTTATGATTCTTACATATTTTGATATGGGGTCAAATTATCAACTTCAAAAAGACTATAATGTTGAGAGTCAAAATATCACACCCGTATTTGGAATAGTGCTTCTTTTGGTTGGAATTCTAGTATATGACAAATATTTCAAAAAGAACCGTAGAAATGGAAAAGGTGAGGACAGACATGGGTGGACAGAAAATCAAAAACAAGAAGTTAGAGATAGACAAGGTGGTGTATGTAACAAGTGTGGGAATCATCCACCACGTTGGGAGTATCATCACAAAAATGGACATAGTAGCGATAATCGTTTGAGTAACTGTGAAGCATTATGTCCCAACTGTCATTCTGTAAAAACACATGGTTAGATTCTAAACTTCAATACTACTGATTTTAAAAAAGTTAAAGATTAAAAACTCATCTAGAGATTATGGCATTCCTGCAATAAGGAAAACACCTATACCAATTCCCATAACAATGCCCATTCCAATACAGAACAAATCAAATGCTACAACTTTTCTAAATGAAGCATGAACCATTTTGTCCCATGAACTTACTTTCTTTGGCTTATCATCTGACATTGTATTTGACTTTTTTTAAATTCCACAATATAAGGATTGTTTCATGTCCCGAACGAAAACACGCTTGATTTTATGAATAAGCCAGATCAAAATCAACCTAAAATGAAGTCTATGATTAATTACAATATAATTAAAAGACTCAACTTTAGGCTATGATTACAAATTAGATTTCAATCTCTAGCAATCTCTTGTCTGATGTCTAACAAGTCCCTAAGAATTGAACTAGCCGTTTCCATACCTCCTGCACCTTTGCCAATAATTGTTTGAGTGCCTGAATGTTCAGATGTAAAAGCAATAGCATTCAGTGTTCCGTTTACACAGAGTGGGTCATCATTTGACACTTCCTTTGGGCCTACGATAAGTTCTTTGTTACAAGATGCAATTAGTTTAATTGAACAATTATTTTTAGCAGCTCTTTTGATATCGTCAACTGTAACTTTTCGTATGCCAGTACAGTTGATATCTGGAAGCGTTACTTTCATTCCCATGATCCAGTTTGCAAGAATAACTAATTTTGCTGCAGCATCTAGTCCATCTAAATCTAAAGACTCATCAGCTTCAACGTATCCTTTCTCTTTTGCATTTTTTAGTGCTTCTTCATAAGTTACTCCTGTACCCATATTTGTTAAAATGTAATTTGTAGTTCCATTTAATATTCCAGCAAATGATGTGATTCTTTCTCCTCTTAGGCTATTTTTTGCATAATCTAGAATTGGGGTTCCTCCACCTACAGTCCCGCTAAATTTGAGCATCACCCGGTTGTATGTTGCAAGTTCTAGTAGTGATGGAAATGCCAAAGCAAGTGGACCTTTATTTACTGAAATCACATGCATGCCTTTTTTCATAGCTGTAGTGATGTGAGTCATTCCAGGCTCAGCATCTTTGTAGTTACTTGCTGTAGTTTCAATGAGAACATCAGCTTCGACATTTTTTATCATGTTAATTCCAGACATTAAATTTTTGGTATCTGCATAATTTTTTACAGTTCCAAATTTTTTCTTTACATCGATGAGTTTCTTAAAATTTAATCCTGCTTGATCTACTGCACTTCCTTTACTATCAAAGACTCCTACAATTCTTGGTTTTAATCCATATTTTGCATATAGATCCTCTGATCTTGAATCAAATAATTTTACTAAGCTTTGACCTACAACCCCAAAACCACATAATATAATTCTCAAATTATTTCTTCTCTTCTTGTTTCATTATTACAGTTCATGATATTTCTCTTGATTTTATTATCCTTAATTGTGTTTTATTAATAATTTTTGAATATTCTTTCACAAATAGCATGCCTTTCTTAATCTACGACTATTTGACATCTTCATCTTTTTCATGCTGTAATGAAATTGAATTAATACAATATCTTTGATTTGTTGGCTTTGGACCATCATCAAATACGTGGCCTAAATGTGCACCACATTTGTTACAATTGACTTCTGTACGAATCGTTCCATAAGATGTATCTGAAACATATTCTATCTTTTCTTCTGAAATTGGTTGCCAAAAACTTGGCCATCCTGAACCTGAATCAAATTTTGAATCTGATGAAAAAAGATCTTCACCACAACAGGTGCATTTGAATGAACCTTTGAGGTTGGTATTGTTGTATTTTCCAGAAAATGGAGGTTCTGTTCCATGATTAATGCAAATTTCATACTGATCTGGAGTTAGCTGCTCTTTCCATTCTTCAGGATTTTTTGCAATTTTTTCTGGCATGGTATTTTTAATTATTCTGATGTTATAAGATTTTTCTATTTTCTTAATTTCTTTCTCTTTTCTTCTGTTCTTTTCTCAGATTCAAATCTCTCTAAATCATATTCTTTCATATCTACATACTTTATAATTTTACTTAGATTTGGATGCACTTTGTTAATTTCTTTGAACATTTGTTGTGCAACTTTTCTATAATCTGCATGTCCTTGTGGAACTGTTCTTAATTCAATCAAATGACATGCTTCTCTTAGATTAAATTTCATAAAATAGGGATAGTTGTATCCAAAGTTTACTACATACTGTCCTTGCTCTGGATATTTAGCTCTAATTTTGTCAAATGTTTCTTTTGTTTTATTCATACAATCTTTGAAATCTTTCTCAATTCCTAAAACTTTAATTTCATTTGGCATATTATACCCATGATCCGTTGTTAGTAATTGTCTTTCAAGAGTGAGTGTTCTGTGTCTGTGCAAGTCTCTAAACATTCCAAAATTATTACATAAATCAAATGTGTAATAGATATTTTCAAAAGCTCTTGAAGGTCTATGACGTCTATTTGTACGAATATTTGCAAATTCATTAATAATGTTGATTTTCTTTTCTTTTGACATTTTTCTTACTTGTTGCAAAATGTCTTGGTATGATGTACTTGGAGATTGTTCATACATTATACTAGTGATAATTATGTCTATTGATTTTTTTTCTGATTCATAATTTACAAGTTTTGTAACTGTTCCTTTCTTTGGTTTTGATTTAATTTCTTTAACCGCAATTGATTTTGATTTATTTTTTATGTCTCTAAGATATTTTTGGAATGCATTACCGTATTTGTCATCTGCTCGTCTCACAAATGATTTGATTGTAGTATCAAGCTCTTTTTTGATTTCTGAGGCTAAATCTCGCTCTTCTTTTAGTTCAGATGAGCCTAAAACTGTCAATAGATATTCAAAGGCTCTTCCGTTTCCAGTAATTCCAACATTGGTTAAAGTTGATGCTGGCAATAACCCTCTAAGAATATCGAGAGATTTGGCTTTAGTAGATCCCTTGTAAATCATATTTGCAGATTTTATGTCTGATTCATTTTTTAATTTAGAAAATAGTTTTTCTTTTCCATCTTTTGAATCTCTAAAACTATATTTTTCTATTGGATACTTTTCTCTGACATATTTTATCATTGGTTCTATATTTTTTGAATAAATATCAAATGAAAAATTACAACTCTCTTCATACATATCTGCAAAACGAGATTTCATAATTTCAGGATCTCTGTAAAATCTGTATTCACCATTTTCTTTTTTATTCCATGCAACATATCTAGATGATTTTTCTAAATATGATAATCCGATTCGTCTATCTTCAATTTTTTTTACTGCAATGTTTGATAATCCCTCAATTGCAATTTGTGCTTCACCTAATTCTGCAACAGAGTCATCACCATATTCTAAAAGTACTCTGTTGTAAAATTCCTCACCCCTATTTTTATTTTGTAAAAATTCATCAAGAAAAATTCGTCTCATACTTTTATCAGTTCGACTATACCTTGACATCAATGCACCACGATCTACTTGTCGTGGAGTAATTATTGCAAAGACATTGCCTTCTGTATTTGAAAAGTGATCTGATAGAATTTTTTTTTCTTTAATTGAGAATTCAGACAATACTGACACGGTGTTTCACAATTATTAATAGTCTATTTCTTTTTCCCAATTTGAATTAGATCGGGTCCTTTATCTTTATTTTTGTCTTGACCTTTTGCTTGCCATCTTTGCAGCACTTGTTTGAATGACTCGGCATCTGCTCCATTTTCAGTATACATTAATGTTGTAACCCAAAATCCTTTTTTTGCAGTTTTTCCACCAATTGAATTCATCCAGAAATCATTTGGTAAAGTTGCCATTGACTTGTTATTTGGGTCTTTTGTAGATTCAATCCATAGGTTGGCAACAAAATTTAAAATTTGTTCAAGTTCTTCTTTTTGAATCATGAGCCTACTATTTTGTCTCTAAATTTTAAAATTGCTACCAATCTGGTGTGCTGAGTTGGTGAATTTAATCTTACTAAAACTAAAAACATTACTTACACTTTGTCGGTTATACAAATCTATAAAGCATTACACATGACAAACGACGATATCAAAATCATCGGTAAAAATGTCAAAGACATGTACGGAACATTCATGGGTAAAGTCATAGGAACAATAACTGATATCGACGGAAGTATTCAATCCGTCGGAATTGACTGCGGTTCACAAGGATTACAGCAAATCCCATATGAACAATTAGTAGCTCAAGGCGAAGTTGTTATATTTATTCCAAAATGGAGACTCGACTCACAAAGACTCATTCGTGAAAAACAATTAACTCTACGTCGATTGAAAGCATTGATTGACATCGTTTCAGAAAACGATGATATGAAAGCAGATGCAGAAATCATTCATGAAAAATACAAGTCAAAACTTGTATCATTAGATGAAACAGAACGTGAAATCAAAGCAATACTAGACGCAAGATTGATAGAGTTAGATGAACAAATGAAGTCTGCAAAAATGTTATCGTTTGATGCAAAAGTACAATACAAGAGCAATGAAATCTCTGATACAACATTTGAGATCGTGAAATCATGCACAACTGAGGTAATTGAGCATGTAACTCACGAAACAGCAGAAATCTCAAATGTAAAGAGCAGAATTGCAGACCTTGAATTGGAAGTGCAAGTGATAACAGCACCACCAACATTAAACATCCAAGAATCAGCCGTTTCATATCTGAAGACTCCTGAACAACAACAAGTAGTTCAGTCTATACTTCCAGAAGTACCAACCCAATCAACACTAATACCTTCAGGACCGATTAAAGTATCTGGTACCCCTATACCGGAACCTCGCACGGAAACTGAAGTGACATTTGCATTCCCAGAACCACCCCAACAGGTGACAGCAGATACTTCAAATGACGACAACAATAATGATTGGCTTGCTCGAATGGAAGCACAATAATTTTTTTATTTTATTTTTTTAACACTTAGAAATCTCTAACTTGCCAAATATCGTTCAAGTTTCTATCTTTATACATATTCAATGAGACATAACCATTGATAAGCAAACAAGGAAGAATAGAAAATAAGTTAATTGGATCCATTATTTCAATAAGTACGAGAAGATACAAAAAAGAAATACCACTAGTAAAACAAGCACTATTAGATTTAGAATCAGAATGTTGAAAATTTCATTTTTCTAATACTTTCTCTAGAGCGCTTGTTGTCATATCTGTTTGTATGTTTGGATAATGCCCTTAGCAACTTTTGACCTAATTCATCTAAAACTTCACTTAGATCAAATCCAACTGAATTAAAAATTAAAGGTACATGGTGAGAAGTTATAATTTTTATAGTTACTTCATACTTTCCCTCTTTTTTACCTCCAGTTCTTTGTTGTTTTATTGAAACCTTGGCTTCATGGATTGTGGAATACCTCTTTTGTACTTTTTTAAGAGTATCTTCAAATTTCTTGCTAATAATATTGATATTTTTCTGATCTTCTGACAAGCCTACTATGTACAATGGAATTGGTGTTTCTAGTTTTGTTACTAGCAATTCTAGAATATCTCTAAACGTGATAATTCCTTGGAGGTTTTCCCAGAGATTAACTAAACAGCAGGTAGTGTCTGTTTTTAGCATTAAATTTACAATTGTATTTAGATCATCATTAGGTGTACATTGTGGAATTCGTACACTTCCAATATTCCCAATTTTAAATTCTAGTTTATGAATTGTTTTACTTCCTAATGATTTTTTCCCTTGTCTTTCTGAAGGTAAAATATATTCTAGAATATGTGCCGATGTTAGAACTTGCTTAACTTTTCCTTGGCTCACCACAGGAAGATGATCAAGTCTTTTTGAAGTCATTATTTTTTTAGCATTGCTGAGGGATTCATCTGAAGAGACTGTTATTGGATTCTGAGTATAAATTAAACTGGCTTTAATCCATTTGTTATCTTTAGTTGATATCAACTCCAAGATTTTTTTTGCAGTAACTACTCCAATGATCTTGTTTTTTTGAACTACTGGTACTTCACGAATTCTATAATGGGTGAGAATATTTGCAGCTTTTTGAATGGAATCATTTGAAGATAAGTGTGGGACAGGATAAAGGAATGATTCAATATCCATTTTTGTGATGTTTTTAGCATCAAGTAGTCCTCTGATGTTAGTTGAAAGAGTGGATTTCCCATCAAAGTAGAAAACATCGTAAGCATTGTTTTTCGAAATTTTGTTAATAACACTAGAAATGGTATCTGAGGGTTCAATCAACACTGCATTAGAAATTAGTGGTTCTACTTTGGCAGTTTGTATGTCTCTTAGATGCTCATAAATTGTATCTGTAATCATTTTATCTTACCTATTGGATTTCTTTCAAATTTGTTCTGTTTTATATCCTTCATATCACTGAATTGCCTTGTGCGATTTTTCCTTCTTACTTGTCTTAATTGGTTTTGCCTGTTTACGGATTCCTGTTTTTGGAGGAAATTCTTGATCAGATGGAGTGCTCTTTCTAGCTTCTAACTCATCCGACGTTTTCTCTTTTTTTGATGATTTGTTTTGCATCGTATCATAAATGTAGTACTTTCAAATAAACTACACATTGATTCTTAATTTTAAAATTGACAATTATACACAACGTTGCTTATTTAGAGTGATTTTTCTCCAATCTTACTCCTAAAAACTACTTAAGAAAACAAAGATGTTCAAAATTTAGATGAATAGAGGTTTCCAATATGCTTAAGTTTTATAAAATGCATCCAATATCATGGGATTCTTAGATAAATTCAAAAAAACTAAAGAGAAATCAACTGATTCTGAAAATAGGGTAGCTGAGCAAGAAGAGATGAAAGAAGAACAGCATGAGCTTGACTTGAAAGAAAATTACGAAAGTGACGAAAATTACGAAGAATCTAAAGACTAAACTCGAACTAGAGTCTTATACTTTATTTCATAAAAATATGTTTTAATTATAATGAACAAAATATGTTCTTACAAGTGTGGACGTGAACGAAAAATATCCAATGTCTATTATGATACTTGTATCTTTTGCCTACTTGGAGAACATAGAAAATAAAAATTAATTTTCAGCAACATTTTGAAAATAATTTTATAAATATTTGATATTCAAATTTATGATTAACTCACAAGATAAAGAATCCTGAAATATTGTGAAAGGAATTAAAAAAGATACTTAGAATGTTGGCTTTACTTTCTTTATTTCATTTACAGAGTCTTCCAGATCTTTTTGAGTTATTTTAATTGTTTTTACTGATTTTTCTTTTTTCTCAACAAATCTTTTAACCCCACTAAGAGCTGCACGATTACACACTTCTTCAATTTCTGCACCGCTGAATCCTTTTGCTAATTCAGATATCTTTTTTAGATCAATATCCTCGGCCATTGGTTTATCTTTAGTGTGAATCTTGAAAATCATTTCTATTCCTACAACATCAGGATTTGGAACTTCTATTATCCTATCAAATCTGCCTGGTCTGAGCAATGCAGGATCTACTATGTCCAATCTATTTGTAGCCCCAATTATCAATACATTGTTTAGTTCTTCTAATCCATCAATTTCAGTTAAAATTTGAGAGACAACATTTTCTGTAACATGGGAATCAGAACCTCCACTTCCTCTTCTGGGAACAAGTGCATCAATTTCATCAAAGAAGATTATACATGGTGCTGCCATACGGGCCTTTCTGAAGATTTCCCTAACTCCTTTTTCAGATTCTCCCACCCATTTTGAGAGTAATTCAGGACCCTTTATGCTGATAAAATTAGACTCTGTTGTAGTTGCAACTGCCTTTGCAATCAATGTTTTACCCGTTCCAGGAGGACCATAAAGCAATACTCCCTTTGGAGGTTTTACATGGGCATATTCAAAAGCATCTTTGTATTTTAATGGCCACTCGATTGCCTCACGTAATTCTTCTTTTAGCTTATCTAAACCTCCAACATCATCCCAACTAACATTTGGAATCTGGACTAAAACTTCGCGAAGTGCAGATGGACTAACCTCTTTTAGAGCCTCTGTAAAATCATTACTTGTTATCTTTATTTTTTGTAATATTTCTTTTGAAACTTTTTCTTCATCTAAATTAATCTCAGGTAAAATTCTTCTTAATGATCTCATTGCAGCCTCTTTACAAAGTACTTCTAAATCTGCACCAACAAAACCATGAGTTGTCTTTGCTATTTTTTTGACATCGACATCTTTGTCCAGTGGCATTCCTCGTGTATGAATATTTAGAATTTGTAATCGCCCTTCATCATCAGGAATTCCAATTTCAATTTCCCTATCAAATCTTCCTGGTCTTCTTAATGCAGGATCAATTGAGTCAGGTCTGTTTGTAGCTGCAATTACTATTACTTTTCCTCTTGATTTCATACCATCCATCAAAGTCAACAGTTGTGAAACGATTCTTCGTTCCAGTTCTCCTGAAACTTCTTCTCGTTTAGGTGCAATAGAATCAATCTCATCGATAAAAATTATACTAGGAGCATTTTCTTCAGCCTTTTTGAAAATCTCACGTAATCTTTCTTCGCTTTCACCGTAATGTTTTGCCATGATTTCAGGACCACTCAATGATGTAAAATGAGAATTTGTCTCCCCTGCAACTGCTTTTGCCAGTAATGTTTTTCCAGTTCCTGGAGGCCCATACAACAAAACACCTTTTGGTGCTTCTATGCCTATTTTTTCAAATAATTCAGGATGCCTCATTGGCAACTCTACCATTTCCCGTATCTTCTGAACTTCATTTTTTAGTCCTCCTAAATCATCATATGTAATTCTAGGAATGGATCTGTCACCAGGTTTTGTTACCTCTCCTAGTTTGAATACAGTATTTTCTGTAACTAAAACAGGTTTTGAAGGCTTTGTATTAGTTACAATTAATTGTATTTTGCTACCCATTTGAGTACCAACAATTACTGTGTCTCCAGTTGTAAAGACATGGTTTTGATATAATGATGACATGTATTCATGTAATCCTTCAGCATGAATTTTTTCTGTAGGAGATAAAACAATTTGTTCTGCATTTACTCCAACTACTGCATTAATTGAAACTTTTTCTCCAATACTTGCCCCAATATTGTATCTTGTAATACCATCAATACGAATTGTTCCTGTGTTACGGTCTTCAGAAAATCCAGACCAAAGTTTTACATGAGTTTTTTTATTTGCAGATAATTCTAAAATTTGCCCTGCTGACCAATTATTGTCTTCAATGATTTGTGGATCAATGATGGCCACTCCATTACCTACATGGCTTTGAGGCATCTCTTCAATTTTTAATTCAATTTCTGACAGGCACTATTTACCACTGTATTCTATTTGAGCATTGGCGTTATTATCATAATTGACACAAAGACAGTTGAGTTTTTAATATCAGTCCTCCTCTTCCCAACTATTTTTCAAATATTGTGGGACCTCATTCAAGAACTCTTTTGGTAAGACCATTTTATTGGAACCATATAACTTTCAAAATTTTTGATGATGTACAAAGACTGGATCCTATGCAATACAAGATGATATCCTTAGGTTGTTGGAGAAAACTAGAAAAAGTGGTGCGGAGTTTGAGATCAAATAAAGGTGAATTACTGAAAATGAAAACTAGAATTTTTGTTGAATGATTTTTCAGATATATGCTAGATTAGATAAACTCTTTTTGTAACTGACGACTACAAAGATAGAAAGGTAAACTAAATTTAATTAATTATAAAGATCTAACTTCATACACTTTTTGATGTCTAAAATTTTTCATATTGGACTGGGAAATAATGACACAAGTTTAAGAAAAAAGGCTGACGCTGATTTTGTGTCTTTTTGGGATGAACAGG
>JAPFBP010000090.1 GCA_029250275.1 Candidatus Nitrosopumilus sp.
AACTTACACAGCAACTGCATTTGTATGGGAATCAGTAGATAATCCAACGGCATTATCACCACCAGTTAGCACAACTGTAATAGTAAAGTAAGATAACTAGTTCTAATTTTCCTTTTTTTCTTTTTTTTGAATTCAGAAATGGTATATTCATGCAAAAATAAATGCAGTACTTACAAAATTGGTGGCATAAATTATGTTGGTACCAACAGAACAGAAAAAATTGAAAAAAAATACGAGTTAAAATATTGTAAAAAATGCCAGGTTTATTTTGATACCAATGAAAATAGATGTTTGTGTTGTGGTGTTGAACTAAGGCATAACTCTCGGAGCAAATACAAAAAAAATGTCTAGCATAAAGATTCATTTTAATTAAGATTAAAAATTATTAATATTGAAATTTTGTGTTCTAAACCCCTCAGAATACCTAGAATCTATTATAATGCGATGCCATCTATTATAGGCTGTGTAGAAACCATGCCAAATTAACAACTTATCACGAGTAATTCTGTACACATTATACGCAATCACTCGATGAAACAATTCTCGATTCTGTGTAGATATTTTTCTTGATGTGACATTTTCTCCAAACATCTTTTTGATTACTGAAAATATCGTTTCTGTCTTGTTTCTCTGATGGTATAATGTTTTATCATATCCATATCTTTTGAGTCTCTTTCTGTGATACCCTAGAGTTTTGTATATTGGAATATTTTGATTCCTTGGCGGAATGATGCTTACAATTCCAAGGGAATCTGATTCGACATGATTTCTCTCTGAATCATATCCCTTATCAGCTACCACGGTATCAATTGGAATTATTCCATTTGCTTTTTGTAACAATGGACCAAAGTCAATACTTTCATGTCTTGTTCGATGCCGTATTTTTATTGCACAAATTATCTGTGATTTCATATCTGAAATCGCAGACATTTTGACAAATTTCCTACGTAGTTTTGCACGTTTTGTGTAATAGTATGATGACTGTCCGTGTCCAAATCCTGTTGCATCAATTCCTGCAAATACGCTTTTGATTTTTGCGTGAATCACAAATGATTCCAGGATTTTCTGCAGAATTCCAACATCTAGTCTTGCAGCTGCCTTTTGAATCGTGGTGTAGTGTGGAACTTTTGACAAACCCAGATACTTGCAGATACCAAAACATTCTTTTAAAAATTCTGTGAATCTTCTGTAACACTTTGTCTCGTATTGGTATAGTGTAAGAAGGATTAGGTGTTGCCAGACCGTGTACATGTGATTGGATGTCTTGTGTAGGTATGGCCTCACCCTTGCTCTTTTCAAAATTTGCATCATAGAACGAATCATCTTGATGTATCTTGATGATTTCATGAAATGCTGAGCTGAGAATTTAGCTTTAGATCTGCTTATGGAATTTGATTAATCATATTGTGAAAAATTGATGGTTTCTACACAGCCGATCTTAAACATTACGACAAAGCGTCATAAAATCACTCACAAAGAGGGGCATTCTATTTTTACTCTTTATCAATAAGCTGGTTTACACTTTATTTCAACAGTAGACCTAGAATGGATTATAGATGATTATGGTGATATCCGTAATAATACCTAACAAAGTTTGACTTATTTACAGATTAATTACTTGGATTCCATATGGTTAATGACGTGACTCTGATTTAAAACAAAACTTGTATGTATTTTATTGTGAATCGCAAAAATATATTTGTAAAAATATGTGACAAAATAGATCAAGACAAACAAGTCATTGCAAGTATACTTTATAATGCACAAACAGGAGATGAATTTTTCTTTGTTCTGCTAATTGAGCGGTGTTCTTTGAGAATATTTCCTTGTCAAGATAGTCTGTCTTTGATGTGGTTATGGCATTTGTAATGTCTCCAACTCCGTGCAAAATTGTCTGTGCATG
>JAPFBP010000061.1 GCA_029250275.1 Candidatus Nitrosopumilus sp.
CATTTCTACTAATAAAATTATTTTGAGCTTGATTTACAAATTTGTTGTAAACCCAACGACATACAGCCAAAGTATTTTGTAGTTTGTATTTTTCAACAGAATTTGGATATAATCTGAATTTGTAGTTTCTGATCATATCTTTAGAGATATCTACAGTTTTAAAATATAGACGATTTAATCAGAGTGATCGTAAATGTAGTAATATATCAATCGAGGAAGAAAAAGTCTGTACATAATATTATAAATGGCTAATAGTTCAATCATTCAAAATGGTTACAATAGATACTCCTGCCTCATTGGAAAGTTTTAGACGATTTGTCATTTCAAGTACATGTATTTCATATGCCCCAAGAGCTTATTTAGAAGATATAGAGGTTTTTGCTGAAAGAGGAGAGGATCTTGGATCAATTTATGTTGAAGCAGCTGATAAAGTTACTCTGAAAAAAATTAGAGACATTACATTTGTCAATGGAAAAGATGTCTTAGGAATTATCTATAATTCAAAAAGTGGAAATACATCTCTAAAATGGAGACAATTAAAAAGAAACAACGGTAAAGTGACAGGAGAAGCATCTGCAAATTCTTTAGCAAATTTATCTGAATCAGGCGTTCTTACGATAGAATGGGTTGAAAATTATCTAAAAAAGAAATCAGCAGAAGCAAAGACTGAAAAAACAAGCTAAACTCTTTTCTTTTTGTAAATTAGAATAATACCATGATTACAAAGACAATAGATGAGAATTCAATATCTGTAATTCCAGAAGATAGTGAAGATCTTTTGAATTTGCGTCGTATTATCAAAGAAAATGACAAGGTAGTGGGAGATACAACAAGAGTTCTAAAACAAGATAAAGATTATTCAAGACCAGATAAAGGTGAAAGAATCAAAGTTAGAATAGCATTAAATGTAGAAAAAATTTCACTTGATGATGTCTTAGATAGATTAAGAGTTGGAGGTACAATTTTTGAATCAAGTAATGAATCAGTACCACATGGATCTCATCATTCATTTATTATAAAATTAAATGATGGAATTACAATTTCAAAGAAAAAATGGCTGCCTATTGAGAAAAAACTTTTAGAATCAAGTAATGATCAAATTAGTTTTGTTCTAGTAGCAATTGATACTAGTGATAGTGGGATTGCAAGATTAAGAGGCACACATTTGGAATTTATGCCAAATATCTATTCAGGTTCTGGAGGAAAAAGATACAAAACTAATTTCAATATTGAAAAATTCTTTGAACAAGTACAACAAGCACTATCAAGTATTTTCAAAGAAGGGGACACCATAGTAATTTTTGGCCCTGGTGAAACAAAGAAAAGATTTGCAAATTTTATAGAAAAATCACAAAAACTTCAGAAATTTAAAATTCAGGTGGTGGACGGAATTGATTCTGGGGGAGAAGATGGAATTTATATATTTACAAAATCACAAATAATGCAAGAAATAATGTCTGATAGTAAATTAGCCAAAGCATCAGCAATCATTGATGAAATTATGATTCTGGCAAACAAGAAAAGTAGAAAATTTACAATGGGGTATAATGAAACTTTTAATGCAAATCAAATGGGTGCAGTTGAATCACTAGTATTTTCTGACAAAGCAATACAAGAAAATAATGAACAAAAGATAATGGATTTTCTAAATGATGCAGAAGACAAGGGAGTAAAAATTTACAGTGTTGACTCTTCTACAGATATCGGTCTTAGAGTTACAGGTTTGGGTGGAATTGTTTCGCTGTTAAGATATACAGTTGAATCCTAAATAGTAGATTCTACTAACCATTTTAGATAAGATTTGTCAATTGAAGTAACATTGATTTCTGCTATTTCTGGAACATCATATGGATGAGTTTCTTTAATTTTCTTTTTCAGCAAAGTCTTGTTTTTTGTAATTGTTTTGAATATAGCAAGATATTCTGATGAATTTTCTACTTTTCCCTTCCAAGAGTAAATTGATGAAATTTTAGAAATATTTACACATGCAACTATCTTGCTTTTTACAAGTTCATTTGCAATTTTAGAAACTGACTTTTTATCAGGATATGTTGAGATGATTATCACTGGTTTCATAGCAAACCATAAATGCCCGCACCTTAAAAAATTAACAATTAGTTTGGAACTTGATTTTATTACTCAGAATTCGATAATCTATGTCTTGATGGCGTGGGTGGTCATTATCGTAATTGCAAAAGCTCTAAAATTAGAAAAATATGGTTTTGAATTAAAGGCATACAGCCTAGTATACAAGAATAAAAGCGTAAATGACGTATTAATCAAAGTTTTAGGAAGAACGAAAAGAGGCATCAAGGTTTTTGCGGATATTAGTGTGATTGCAGGTTTCTTAATGATGGGATTTGCATTTTACTTTTTGATAAATAATGTTTCAAACTACTTTGTTGCACAATCTAATTTTTCAGAATTAACTGTATTAATTCCAGGAGTTACATTGACTTCAGCACCAGCTATCACATACTTTTTACTTTCAATTCCAATTGTATTAATTATTCATGAAGGAGCACATGGTATAGTAGCTGCATTAGAAAAAATAAAAATTAAGACTGGTGGATTTGCCGTATTCATTGCATTGTTTGCAGGATTTGTAGAACCGGATGAGGAAGAATTTGATAAAGCTAAAAAGATTTCAAAATTAAGAGTGATTGGAGCAGGCGCAACATCAAATGTAATGTTTGCAATTGTTTTGGGTGCTATCATGTTAACAAATCCAATTTTTGGAATGGTTTTAGAAAGTATTCCACTGTTTGGACAAGTTATCTTGAATACATTTTATGAAGTATCGCAAGGAGTCGTGATACTTTCGATTATAGAAAACTCTGGAGCTGAACAAGCAGGATTGCTTGCAAATGATGTTATCACTACAATTAATGATATACCGATCCATGGTCCAGCTGATTTCCCCATCTTAAATCCAGGAGAAATAGCTAGCATTTCTGTACTTAGAGATGGTCAAGTATTAGAATTTGGATTAGGAGTAATGTCATCACCTGATGATCCTCAAAGAGGATTGATAGGAATTATGAGAGATAATTCAATTCCATACAAACCTGTAATGGATTTCATCGATTGGTCAACTGTGGATTTCAACATTTCAATGTTCTTGTTATGGCTTTGGATGATTTCATTTTTCATAGGTATTATCAACATGCTGCCTTTACCAATTTTAGACGGAGGGAAATTTATTCATATAATTATCGATAAAAAATTTTCAAATAAAACAGTCAACATAGTAATGTGGGGAATATACGCATTCACCTTTGTATTGTTTGGCCTCAACATTGCCTTGTCATATATGAAATCTGGTTGGTTTACAATCTAAAAAATACCCAAGTATTCCAGCTTAATTTGTTAGATATACTTGTACGTAAAAATCACTTTTCCAAGAAATTTCTCCGATTTTAAAAAAAACAGTATTTCTGAGTTCAGAACTGATTCTAGTGTGGATTGAGTTTTTTACGTTACTAACACAAAAACGTGTTTGATGTAAAATCTAACAATGACATCCACACTTTATTTCCCAAAAATGGTTCAAGTTTCTAAAGATTTAACCAATCTTGAACTAAAACACAAAGATCCTTTTGAGAACCAATTATGGGCAGATCTTAAATTTTAAATAAAAATAATATGTAGTTACTGTGAAGGGATCTCTTTGATCATGCTGCGTGTTATTTTTAGTTCTGTTTTTAGCATAGTTTCTCTATTGTTTAGTGCATCAATTGTTTCTAGTTGTTTTTTTAATAATTTTTGTAATGTTTGACTTTGTAGCTGAGACGTTGCAATTTTTTTGCTTCTATGACTCACTAATTTTTGCATTGAATATATTATTGGACTCTTATTGTTAATTTTGTATACAGGAGATTTTCCAATTTTTCTTGCTTGAACAATCATCTCATTATTTTGTAATTTTAAAATCTCTTTGAATGCCGTAGTGCGACTCATACCAATACCTTCAACTAATTCAGGTACAGTAAACTCATTTTTTGGAAAAGTCATGAAATAATCTATAACTTTCATACGTGGAGAATCTCCATAAAATGCGATTATTCCTGATTCTGCTTCTGGCATGTATATATTCCAAAATCAATCTACTTAAAGACTGTGCTAGAATAGTATCATTTGAATACTATTGGTTAAAAGCAGAATGACAGATACTGAGATTCAGAATCAGATATTGTTCTACCTATGGCAAAAAGGAGCATGGGGTGAAGATTATACTAATTATGAAAAAATGAGAAGGATAGAAACTGTTGTCAAAAACAATGGCAAAAATACGGACAAACAATTGAAAAAATTAGTCAATGATCGATTGATTTTGAAATTAAAACAAGGTCGTACTTACTCATTGAATCATCTTTACAGAAATACCATTGAACGAAGATTGATTGCTGGTGAATTTCCAGTCTAAGAGAATGTTTTATGGGTATTTTTCTGTAATGTTAGATTATGTTTTCTATTATCCCAACATACTTAGAACAATATGTGGATGATATGACCTGAATCATTGCACAACTAACAATTTGATTCCAGTATGATCTAAATTTTTAACAAACACCTTTAATATGATGTAAGATAATCTTACTTTATGTCAAATGAGATCATGTTCACAACAATAAGCAGCAAAGGACAGATAGTCATACCAAGCAAGGTAAGAAAGAAGCTTGACATAAAAGATGGAAATGTCTTTGCGATAACAGAAAAAAAAGGCCTGATTGTCTTAAAAAAGCTAAGCCAGAAACTAAGCCAAGATGATGTCATGACACTAGAGTCAATAGATGATGCTTGGAAGGAGATAGAAAGTGGCAAAGGTGGCAAAGCCAATACTGCAAAATTCTTTGCGGAATTTGCCAAATGGTAATATCACACATAGTTTGGTCTGATAAGTTCAGAAAAGAGGTTGCAAAGATCAAAGACAGCAAGCTAAAAGAAAAGCTGCAAAAACAGATACAAAATATAGTAGAGTGCCCAGAGATAGGAAAGCCATTAAGATATGATTTGAAAGGCGAAAGAACCATCTATGT
>JAPFBP010000062.1 GCA_029250275.1 Candidatus Nitrosopumilus sp.
GTATTTTTTTAAAGTTTAATAATATAATATTCTGAATAGTTGTATGCTTTTTGGAGTTTTTGCAGTACACAGCCCTGAATCTTGCCCTCTAAATAACAAAAAGAGCAAAAGTACTTTTCTGCAAATGGAAACTAAACTGAAAAAGAGTATCAAAAACCATCACATAGAAAAATTACTTGGATTTTACATGTCTGTTTTAGAACATGAATGGATAATCATACTTGACGCCAAGAATGCTCATGACATTGAAACAATGTGTATCGATGTGGGAATATCTGCTACCAGCACTGTGAAAATTGTACCTCTGAACGAATTTTCAAAGGTTGTAAAAAGAATCAGACAATCTTAATATTTTATTTTTCAACTACTTCAACTTGAAATTGTTCATTAACCCATACCCCAATTATTGTTGCTGTAAATCCCCAAGATCTTATTGTTGATACTGCATTTTTAATCTGTGAAATCTGCTCATCCTTTGAAATTAGATTCCCTTCACAATCATGGTGAGCAGATACTAGTATGACCTCAGAATTACTCTGCTCTACTGAAATAGATACTTTGGATTTTATTTTTGCAATTTCCTCAGAATTTGAAAATAGTTTTACAATTCCATGCTCTGTAATTGTGTCTACATTATCTATATTGTAATTAGCTTTCAACCATTGATTAATTGGAATTTGAATCCTACCATCCATACAGTTGATTGCTGTTCCAAATTTTGAACTCACTTCATTGTTATGTGTAATGACATTCTTATAAAACTTGAGAAATTTTAGTCTCCATTAACAATGTTAATTATTAAACTAGTTACAATTTACCAAATAGCAAAATACCGGTCAAATAACTAGATATCAATGGTAAATCCTCTTGATACAACACTTGAAGCATTACAGAATGCGCAAGATGCAATTGATGAAATAAAAGTGAGAAAAATTATCAGATTAATTAGGAACCATCGGGGCGAGTTTTGTTAAATTAGTTTGATACCCTTCAAACAATTAAACCAATGTTCGTAAAACAACTATTGGTCGGTGAACCAAGTTTCTTAATTTTTGATGGATGGAATCAAACTAAAATATTTAGGATTCTGGCATGATGAGTAAACAAATACAAGGGCAAAGTGAAAATAAACAAACTCAAAGAATTCTTTTATCATAATTCTTACTTGCAAAAAAAGCAATTAATTTTGAATCTGAATATTCATTGACCTAGATCTAACAAACTTTCAACCATACAATTCTAATTTGATTTGAAATTATAAAATATTCTATGAAGGGATTATGCTTAACATGTTATTCTTCAGGCGTATCTTTAAAGTTAGATAATGAAACCTCTGAGGCACTATGTGAAAAATGTATAGCAAACTTGAATAACGCAATAGAAAAGAAACACTGAAACTTGTGTGCATTGTAACATAATCTTACTTTTTATAATCTAATTTTACATGGGGAAATAGATTGAAAATTATAATAAATAATGGTGAATCGATTAAAATATATCATGATGCTAGTGATGTGTCAGTTCTCCCAAAAAGCAAACTAGTTAGAACATTTAGTGAGGATGGTTCTTTGATTGAAGAATTCAAACTTGTTGATAAAAAAATTACATTAGATGATGACCTTGATAATGATCAAACTGAAATTGTCGTAACTTTACATGTTGATTAAATAAAAATAGAATTTTCTAGTGTATTCATTTAGTTTCATATACAAAAATGGTTCAAGTCTTAGAATCTGAACAAAACAATTGGATCTTAAGACCAAAACCGAATAGGTACTTGGTGAAAGTTCCAATCAATTGTATTAGGACAATCTGATATTTAGGGAATACTGATCATTGGTATGGATGATTTGTTCATTAGTGTTTTAAGTAAATTTTGTTAATCTATATCATGTCAAATGATACTACTGAATCTTGGGAACAGTTAATGGGTTTGTCCTGGATTATAATTGATGAAGAGTAATTTAATCATCTTCAGATTTACATCTATTATCTATAGGAATAATAGATAATATTCATCATATTTTTGGACAACATTCACCAATTGGAATTTTATTATCATGAGGACATTTTCTTGGATGATTTAACATGGTACAGAGAGCATCTGTAAATTGTTTTTTCATGTGATGCTCAATTCCGCAGACCATCTCCTCATCGATTTCAACTTTGAGTGCTGTATCCATCAGAACTTCTAATAATCTGCTATTTCTCATCATACTTGCACCAATTGCTTTACCCTCATCAGTTAGTTTTACTCCTGCTTTATTGTAAGAAACTAAATTTTTAGTATTAAGTTTCTTGAGCATCTGCACAACACTGGGCTGTCTAATGTTGAGCATTTTGGCAATTGCACTAATTCTAACATCATCTCCTCTTTCCATGATATGCCAGATTGCTTTAAGATACATCTCTATATGTTCAGATTCTGCTGTGCCCACAAATAATGCCTCTTCACTCATTTTACTTCACTCAAAATTCCTTTGAGAATTTTTTCAGAAATTTCACTATAGTTTATTGATGTATCTGCAGTTATAAATAGAATATTCTCTTTTAATGGAAAATTCATGGTTATAGTTCTGTTTCTAATAACAATTGTACCTTTCACTTCTCCTAAAAGACCATCAAATTTCTTACGTAATTTAATTCTCGTTGCAACTTATTCATACAGGTTTTCATAGAATCTTTTTTTCTGTATATCTTTAGATTCTCCATTTATGCCACCTGTTATTAAATTCCCATCTGCATTTATTATGTTAACAAATTGTATTTTTTCATCAAGATCTTTTATTTTATCACAAATTTGAGGATAATCAAAAATTTTATTTTTCATGTTATTTTTTAATAATCCTATACTTTAATGCTCTAATTCATTAGAACATTCTGTGGAACAAACATCATTAGCCCAATGTTCAAATTGTTTCTTACATACTATACACGTTCTCATAGTGTATACAATACTCTTTTCAAATTAATAAGTTTATTCGATCTTTTTTCCATGACATATTTCTCTATTTTTATTGCATATATCCAACAAGTGTTAAAGTAGTTTCAATTCCAGTCATCCTTCTTAGTTTGTATCTAATAGCGTCTCTAGTATGTTCTAGATTGGACGACTCTAATTTTACAATGATTCTCCATGACCCATCTACTTTTGTGATTTCTTTTACAGCATCAATTTCACTTAATTGTGTTACAAGACTTGCTGTAGATTCAGGTTTACACATTATCAGCACAAATGCAATGTTGTATGATAGACCCATCTCAAGTCGCCTCTAAAATAAAATTGGATTCGTCATTGGAATTAATTTTGATGATTATGATTTCTTTGAGTTTGCCGTTTTGAATTTCCATCTTTTGTTTAATTTCACGAAATCGATTTCTGACTGTAACAGGTGTAATCCCTGCGGCATCTGCTACTCGTATTTGAGAAAATCCTTCTTTCCTAATCCAACTAGAATAATAAATGGAGGCAGCAGCCATTCCTACAGGATCACGTCCTGCCATCATGTCTAATTCATTTGCTTTGTTTAGAACTTTTAATGCAAGATTCTTTGTTCCTATTGATATCTTTAACATATTTGATATTTTTAATACATAATTGGTTTGATCGACTACAGGAATTTTCAAATCTAACTGCTTTACAATTGCACGATAACTTTGAGCAATTTTCTTTCTTTTGATATTTGTAACTTTTGAAATATCACTTAGATTTCGAAGTGTTTGAGATTGTCTACATGCAATATACAATGATGCTGCAACCACAGAATAAATGGGTCTGCCCATAGTAATTTTTTGCTCTACTGCTTTTCTGTAAATATATGCTGCAGTTTCTTTTACACTGTCTGACACATCTAATTTATCTTGAACTCTTTGAAGAAAATCAAATGCAACTCTGAAATTTGAATCAGACTGTCTTCCAAACTGGCTTCTATTGTCTTGGATTCTAATTCTTTTAATTGTTGATGCTATTGAAAAAGGAATAGATTTACCATTAACATCTTTATTTTTAGAACCAATTACTGTGGAAAGACCAAAATCATTTCTAGATAAAGTTGTAGGCATCCCTGTTCTACTGGTATCCTTGTCACTATCAATGCTACTTGATTCATATCCTACATTTTCTAATTTTTCATTAACTACAAATCCACAATTTCCGCAGAAAACTTCTCCTGAATCAAAATCTGTAATAATTTGTTTTTTATCACATCTTTGACATTTAAATCTAAAATTAGAATTTAATATTGTATCTGCATTCATGTTGTTTCGTTATCCTTTCTAAGATTATTTTTTTAGATTTTGTTTGGTTAGTACAATTTGTTTACACTTATTCAATTCTTTATTTTTTTTAAAATTTAATTTATTCATAATTTTAGACTTTTTTTAATTGATATAATTACTCCGTATACTATGTGGTACAGTGTACCACAATAATTGATTAATCGATTTTAAAAAATAGGTTTTTCCATTAGATTAAAATCTCTACTTATTCTAAAACAAGTATGACAAATGTAAAAAAAAAGCCCTCTACAGAACATGCAAGTTTTAGAATTGACAAAATAACCCTTGAATCCTTGAGGAATATCTCAAGAGAGGAACAACTTAGCCTTAACACCTATGTTAACCGCGTTTTTGATTATCATTTGAACTGGGAACACTCTGCACCAGAAGTTGGTTGGATTGTAATGCTGAAATCCGTATCTAAAGAAATCATTAAGAATTTAGATGATGACACAATTATTCAAATCGCAAGAAATGCAGCAGAAAGCGGCTCAAAAGAAATAGCCTTGTCTATGCGTGGGAAATATGGTGTTGCAGAATGGATTTCGATATTAAAAAACAGATCAAAATCATCTGGTTTTTCCATTAAAGAATACATAGAAAAAGATACGATAAAAATTGTAATGCATCACGATATGGGGGAAAAATGGTCCTTGTTTTTTGAAACTTATTACAATACAGTATTTTTTGATATGGGTGCAAACATTAAATCTGAACACACTGAAAATTCTACACT
>JAPFBP010000016.1 GCA_029250275.1 Candidatus Nitrosopumilus sp.
CACTAGAAACACATATGAATATATTTTGTGCCTAAAAAAATCTAAAAACACTCAGTTTTGAGGCTTAAAATGACCATAATGAGAAAATTCTCATTATAAACGTGGAATATCTAGTTTTAGGGGTCAAAATGGCAACCATAATGAGACAAATTCTCATTATAAACGTGGAATCGCTAGTTTTAGGTGTCAAAATGGAAATCATTTAATGATAACGGTCATGGAAGCCCTGTTACAGGAAACATCACAGAGAATTCCTATGCAAGAGTTTTACTTCATTAGGACCTAAACGTATATTTTGTATGACCATAGTTTTGTATTAAGGAACTATACAGATAATCATTTTAAAGGTAAAATTAGAATTGAAATCGTGCAGACAGAACAATATCTCAAAGCAGGTAAAATTGCATCAGAAGTAAGAGAGATGGTGCGAATAAAAGATTGGATAGGTAAAACAGTTTTTGAAATTTGTGAAGAAGTAGAAGGAGAGATAATAAAAAGAGGTGCAAAATGTGCATTTCCTGTAAATGCCAGTATAAATGAAATTGCAGCACATTATACTGCAGAACCAAATGACCCAATTACAATTAAAGATACAGATTTAGTGAAAATTGATCTTGGTGTACAAATTGATGGATACATAGCAGATACTGCTGTAACTGTTTGTTATGATGCTCAGTTTGATGGATTGGTTAAAGCTGCAGAAGAAGCATTAGCAAATGCAATGTCAATTATAAAAACAGGTGTTAAAGCAAGTGACGTTGGACGAACTATTGAAACAACAATTAAAAAAATGGGATTCAAACCAATTGCAAATCTTAGTGGTCATTCATTAGATCAATATACCATACATGCAGGGAAATCAATTCCAAATATTTGGTCAATTGGAGGGTTTACACTTTCAGAAAATACAGCTTATGCATGTGAACCATTTGTAACAACAGAGCAAGGTGGAGGATTTATTAGAAATGGACAAATAAAGAATATTTTTGCGTTAAATTCACGAAAGAAAACAAAAAATGAAGAAGCAGATAGATTACTGGATTTCATATGGGAGAACTGCAACATGTTACCATTTGCACTGAGATGGATTACAAAAGAATGGGAAGAAAAACAAGCTAGAGAATTACTAGAATTTTTGATAAAGAAAAAATCAATTCAAGCATATCCAATACTAATTGAGATAAACAAGCAAAGAGTGGCACAGGCAGAACACACATTCATTCCTAATGAGAACGGTGTTACTGTAACAACTAAAGCAGAATAAATTAAGAGAAATGGAAAAAAATGAATGAGGAAATAAGACCATGTCCTAAATGTGGCGGATTTATGTTCAGAGAGTAAGGAGAAACAACATCATGATTTTGTCCTTCTTGTAATGTAAAATACAAAACAGAGTAATCTAAAAATTATTCTTCAATAGTTTCACCAAAGATTTTCTCAATCCTAGTTAACCCATCACAAGAAATACATTTGGATATTTCTGCAAATAGTATGTCTCCGTCGTGAAATTTTCTTTTAGTTAAAGTTCCACATTTAGTACATTGGTCTACAGAATATTCAATAGTTGTTTTTTTCTTTGAGAAAATCATTGAGATACACCCGATGTATTTCCAACACCGATAATCACGATAGATTGGCCTGCTCTAGTGTTTTCACGAATCATTTCATGGACTTGTATACGAACATCCTCTGCAGTATCAGCAATTTCTTTAGTCATCAAAGTTATCGCCTCTTTAACAGACTGTTTTACTACAATTGAAAATATGGGAATCTTGTTAATTGTTGCCACTGCTTCAATTTGGAATCTTTCAGTGCCAATCCCTCCAATAGCTGCACCAAAACCTTGAGCAATTGATGCAGAATCCTCACCCTCCATTTTCAATGCAGCATCAATCATGATTATTGTATCAATTTTATTTTCAGAGATAATTTTTTCCAATCCATCAGCAGGTCTTCCCACTGTAGAACCAGGTCCTTCAGCTTTTAAGAGAAACAATTTTCTATCTTCAAAATTAATTTTTGCAAGAGAAGTTTGGAAAGTAATTATTTCTTTTTCATTATTTAACATCATTTTTCCAACAACCATTGGACCAATTCCATCCCCTACAGGCTGACCTATTTTAAATGCAGGAATTGCTTCTTTCATTGCTTCTGCATGCTCCATTATAAAAGGAAGAATCATTTGTAAGGGCAAAATCAATGGATAGTTGTTTTGTTTTTTAGCAGTCAAGAACATGTGATTCATAATTTTGTAAATCATTTGTAATGACGAGGCAATTTCAAGTAAAGTTTGGACTTTGCTTAATTCGACATCAGTCATTTCAGGAGCAAGTAATTTTACATGTTCTCTTGTATAATCTTCTCGAGACCTTACTGTATGTCTAACCTTGTCAACAATTCCATTAGGATCCATATCCACAGGCATTATAGTAAAATAATCTAAAAATTTATCAATTTTTTTTTCAGGATCATTTTTTGCTTTTAAATTATTTTTTACGTAATTAATTAATTCAATTCTAGAATATTCTCTAAAACTTTCTAATTTTTTAATTCCTTTTTTAATTTCCCTTGAAGTAACAAATAGTTGAATTTGTTGTCCATAAAATACAAAGAGAATTATCGGAAAAATCCACACCACCATCATTAATGGATTTGAGTCATCACTCATCGAAAACAATTGATCAAAATCAAAACTTGTGAAATTCACTAATATCAATATCTTTTAGAACCAAATTAAAGCATTCGTCCCAATTTCAAAGATCAAAATGGAAAAAATGTATTCTTAAGAGTGAATAATGTCGAGTATTTTTATTATAGTTCAAATATAAAAAAGGCAAATATGCCACAAACAAAACCCCTCATAAGTGTAGAAAATGTGGTAGCATCAGCAGATGTAATGCAGAAAATGGACTTGGATGATATAACTAGAAAATTTTCAAATGTAGAATATCATCCAGATCGATTTCCAGGGCTAGTTTTTAGATTAAAAACTCCAAAGACTGCAACATTGATTTTTACTTCAGGGAAAATGGTGTGTACCGGTTCAAAATCAGAAGAATTGGCCAGAAAAGCAGTGAAAACAGTAGTACAAAATCTTCGAAAAGGAGGAATTGTAGTTAGGAAAGATCCAATAGTAACAATACAAAATATTGTTGCATCCATTAATTTAGGTGGAAAAATCCATTTAGAAAAAGCTGCCAGAACACTACCTAGAAGTATGTATGAACCAGAACAATTTCCAGGACTAATTCATAGAATGTTAGATCCAAAGACAGTCATTTTATTATTCTCATCAGGAAAACTTGTCTGTACAGGAGCTAAACATGAAGAGGATGTATATCGTTCTGTGAATAATTTACACGTATTATTAGAAGAAAAAGAATTAATGCTTTATGACTAATGTCACAAGTCAAAAATCTATTTTATTAATTTTTAATTATAAAATATTCAAAAAATAATAAACATATTCGTAATTTAAAAAAATTATTTTATTGGACTACCCAATGGAACATCTTCTGTAACTGTCAACCAAAATGGTTTATCATCAACATCAGCTGCCAACAACATTGCATTAGATTCAACTCCTGCCATTGTTTTAGGTTCAAGATTTGCAAGAACAATCACAATTTTTCCTACAATATCTTCAGGTTGAAAATACTGCGCACCGCCAATAATGACATCACGTTGATCGTTATTTCCTAAATCAATCGTACCTTTGATAATTCGTGATTTCCCTTCAATTGGTTCAGTTGCAATAATTTTTGCGACCCTAATGTCTAACTTTGCAAAATCATCATAAGATACAGTGGGCATGATAAATCTTAATTATTCCCGTTAAAATAAATTTCGAATGTCATTGTAAATCTTTTTTATTAATTCCACTGGTTTCAATTTCATATCTCAAAGCTGCAGGAATTTCCATGTACTTTTTGTTAACTAGTTTAATTATTTGATCTTCAGGAACATTAACTTTTTTCAACAAGTTCCCTCGTTGATGGGCATATGCATTTTTCCAAAAACCAGCACCATCTAAAGTTTCAATTTTTGGCATGTATTTTGTGGGTCTCATTTTCTTTTAAATTTTAAGGGACTGTGACCGAAGAATGGCAAACGCCATTGGAACTGGAGTTAATGTTCCGGATTTTAGGCATGTTACCGATCACAGTCTATTTCAATTGTTGTGGGATCTAATATATTTAATGCGGAACCAATGAGGGTGACATATGGCTACAATTGAGGTAAAAATAGAAATCAATTCAACTATAGACAAAGTGTGGGAGATTGTTTCAGACATAGATAATGAGCCAAAATTTTGGAAGGGAACAAAAGAAGTCAAAAATATTTCCAAAGAAGGAAACACAGTCAATAGAGAAATCACAATAGCTTTTAGAGATCAGAAATGTTTACAACAAGTGAAAATTTATCCAAAAGAAAAGATAGAGGTCAGGTTCACCAAAGGAATTATCGAGGGTGAGAAAATAATATCCATTACAGCCAAAGGTGAGAAAACAATACTTTCAACATACTGGGATATCAAACTAACAGGTATGATGGGAATGTTTACGAATATGATTAAAAAACACATCAAAAGTGGCACTGAGCAAGCCATGCAAAGTATCAAAGAAGAAATCGAGAGATAGAGTTCATGGATTTTTTATTAGATATTTTCAATTATACATTAACTGCAATTTTAATCGGAATTTGTGGGGCTTGGATATTTTTACTAAAATCAATGGTTGATTCTTTTAGATTAACACCGTATTTGGATAAATTTGAAAATACATCAAAGACAAATCCTAAAGTATCAATAATTCTACCGGCTAGAAACGAAGAAGAATTTATCGGAAAGTGTTTAGATTCTTTAATTAAACAGGATTACAAAAATTATGAAATCATAGTAATTGATGATTCATCAGAAGACTCTACAGGAAAAATAATTTTAGAATATGCAAAAAAATATCCAAAGATCATTCCAGTTTCTGCCAGACCAAAGCCAGACGAATGGATGGGGAAAAATTGGGCATGTATGGAAGGGTATAGTAAAGCAACTGGAGAATTATTATTATTTACAGATGCAGATACAAAACACGCTGAAAATGTTATAACACTCGCAGTATCACATTTGAATTCATTTGATTTGGATGCATTATCAGCAATACCAAAAATGATTACTTTGGATTTTTGGACAAACATTACACTTCCAATGATTTCAACATTTTTGCATACTAGATTTTCAGCATTAAATGTAAACAACCCGGCAAAAAAGACAGGTTATTTTTTTGGAAGTTTTTTCATTTTGAAAAAAACAACATATCAAGAAATTGGCATGCATGAAGGAGTAAAACATGAAATTATTGAAGATGGTGCACTTGGTAAGAAAGTGAAAGAGGCAGGATATAAAATGAAAATGGTGCGTGCTGAGCATCTCATTGATGCCATTTGGGCAAGAGACAAGAGTACCTTGTGGAATGCTCTAAAGAGACTGATGATTCCACTTTATCTTCAAAATGGAAAGATTGCAATAGGGATATTTTTTGCAATATTGTTTTTGCTATTTGTGCCATTTCCAATATTTGTAATTTCATCTTCATTACCCATAGAAACAGTATCTGCAAAAACACTTTGTATCACATCTGCAATTGCTTCAATTCTAATTTATGTAGGAGCAATTATTGAAGTGAAAGTTGGTCTAAAGCTAAAGTTAGGTTATGCAATATTTGCACCACTGGGAAGTTTTGTAGTTGTTTTGGGATTTTTGAGTGGATTATTGCAAGCCAAGAGAACATCTTCAGTAACATGGAGAGGAAGAAATTATTCAATGAAAGATCATACTCAAAGTTCAATCAGTGTATAGTAATCCTTTTAGATAGAAAATAGGGAACGAAAAATATATGGATAAATCAGGACTCTTTGTAGGCGGGGCTATAGGAGCTGTAATAGTATTAGCTCTAGTTGTAGTGTTGTTTATCTCACCACCAGAATCACTGAAACCAAACATTATTGCAAGTAATGACGATTCAGTAAATACAGTTGAAGAAACAATACCGTCATTTTTAAAAAGTTTATCATTAATTGAAATTTTTGAAAAATCAGAACTAGGAGTAGTAAGAGTTAACGTTCAAAGAGGTGGAACAACAGAAGGTACCGGTGGAGTAGGTTCAGGTTTTGTTTTTGACAAAAATGGTCATATAATAACAAACGCACATGTGGTAAAAGAAGCAAACAAAGTAGTTGTTACATTTCTTGATGGTAGATCATATAACGCAGAAATTATTGGAACTGATGAATACACAGATATTGCCGTAATCAAAGTCAATGCCGATTTATCTCTATTACAGCCATTATTCATTGGAAATTCTTCTAATCTCAAAGTTGGTGAACAAATAGCAGCAATTGGAAATCCATTTGGGCTATCAGGCTCTATGACTTCGGGGATTGTTAGTCAATTAGGCAGATTACTTCCATCAGGTTCAGGGTATTCCATTCCAGATGTAATTCAAACAGATGCAGCAATCAATCCAGGAAATTCAGGAGGACCGTTATTGAACATGCGCGGAGAAATAGTTGGAATTAACACAGCAATACAATCAGCAACAGGAGAATTCACAGGTGTTGGATTTTCAATTCCATCACAGACAGTTGCAAAAATTGTTCCAACATTAATTGAGAAAGGAGAATACAAACATCCATGGATAGGAATTTCTGGTAGAGACATTGATCCAGATATGGCAAATGTTCTAAATCTAAAAGATGCAATTGGATTTCTAGTAATTACAGTAGTGGAGGATAGCCCAGCATCCAATGCAGGATTGATTGGTTCTGATAAAACCATCGAAATTGATGGAGTTATCTATCAAGTAGGTGGAGACATCATTTTATCAGTGGATGGAAAAGAAGTCAGAAAAATTGACGATATTTTAATTCATTTGCAAAGAGCAAAAACAGTAGGGGATGAAATGGTTTTAGAAATCTCAAGAGATGGAAGGACTACAAATATTTCAATTATACTAGATGAAAGACCAAACGGAAATTAATTCAATACAAGCATAAATACCTCTTAACAAGAAATTATTCTGTTGAATAATCTTGTCTTTGATTCAGAGAGTTTAAACAATATTTTAGAGAACAAACAAGTTTCTCGTCAGGAGATTATTGAGATTTATAAAAAAGCAGTAGAAAATCCAAATAATTTATTCCAAGTTTCACAGAATTTAAGAAGGAAATTCAAAAATGATTATGTAACATTTTCTAAAAAAGCATTTTTCAACATTGTAAATCTCTGTAAAGATACATGTTCTTATTGCACTTACAAGTCTGAACCTGGAGAAGCAAAACTTTCTTTGATGTCAAAGCAACAAATATCAGAATTATTATCACTTGCAAAAAAATACAGATGTGTGGAAGTACTTTTTGTTACAGGTGAACAACCAGAACAAAGATACCAAGAGGCCAGAGATTGGTTAAAAAAGAACGGTTTCAAATCTACCGCAGAATATCTAATTCATTCTTCAGAACTTGCATTAGAGATGGGATTATTCCCACATACGAATGCAGGGAATCTAAATTATGAAGAGATGAAAGAGTTGAAAAAAACTAATGTGTCAATGGGAATAATGCTAGAAAATGTCAGTGAACGATTAACTGAAAAAGGCATGCCACACCATTTGGCAGCAAGTAAAAGACCAAAAACGAGATTAAAGATTTTAGAAAATTCTGGAAAATTAGGCATCCCAATGACTACAGGTATTCTTGTAGGTATTGGGGAAACAATTGAGGAGATAATTGATTCATTGTTTGCAATAAAACAACTTAATGATAAACATGGAAATATTCAAGAAGTTATTTTGCAAAACTTTCAACCAAAACCAGATACACGAATGAAAGATGAACCATCAGCAGATGAAAAATATTTCAAACTAGTTGTTGCATTATCAAGAATTATCATGCCACAAATGAACATACAGATTCCACCAAATCTATCTCCAAAATCATATCAGAGTTTCTTATCAGTTGGAATAAATGATTGGGGAGGAATATCACCGCTTACACCAGATTTTGTAAATCCAGAATTTTCCTGGCCTAAAATAGACAAAGTAGAAGAGAATTCAAAAAAAGCAGGTTTTGATTTAAAATGTAGATTCCCAATATACCCAGAATACTTTTCTTTTATTAGTAAAGAGTTAAGAGGCAAGATATCAATCATTGAAAATGAGGAAGGATTAGTAAAAGAGGAGTATTGGAGATGATTGCCAACATAGATTCACTTTTCAAAAATACCGATCCGGTAATAGCAAGAATTCTAAACAACGCATTATCCGAAAAGGAAATTTCCGCAGACGATGGATTAGAATTATTCAATGCTCAAGGAATTGACTTTCATTTAGTAGGTCTAGTTGCAGACGAATTACGAAAGAGAAGAGTGGGTGATATAGTATCTTATGTTGTTAATAGAAATATCAATTTTACAAATGTTTGTATCAAACAATGTGGTTTTTGTGCGTTTAGTAGAGATTTCAGAGAAGATGAAGGATATTTTCTTCCAAATGAAGAAATTGTACGCAGAGCAAAAGAAGCATATCAGTTAGGAGCAACAGAAGTTTGCATTCAGGCCGGGCTTCCACCAGACATGGAAGGGGATTTGTATGAAAGCATTTGTAGAGACATAAAAAAAGAGATTCCAGATATCCACATTCATGGATTTTCCCCTGAAGAAATACTATATGGAGCAACGCGCTCGAACGTCTCAATTGAAGAATTTTTGAAGAGAATGAAAGAGGCAGGAGTGAATACACTTCCAGGTACATCTGCTGAAATTCTAGATCAAAAATTAAGAGATAAAATTTCTCCAGGAAGAATTAGTGTTAACGATTGGGAGAGGGTTATCAAAAGTGCCCACAAGTTGGGAATCAATACAACATCAACCATGATGTTTGGTCACGTAGAAACACTGGAAGATAGGGTAAAACACATTGTAAAATTAAGAGATATTCAAAAAGAGACAGGAGGATTTACCGAATTTGTACCGTTAAATTTTATCCATACTGAAGCACCAATGTATAAACATCAATTACATAAAGGCATTAAGCAAGGAGGTAGCGGAAATGATGTTTTACTTACTCATGCAGTAGCAAGAATAATGTTGAATAATTCAATTAATAATTTACAAATGTCATGGGTAAAAGAAGGGCAAAAAATGTCACAATTATTACTAATGTGGGGAGCAAATGATTTTGGTGGAACTCTAATCAATGAAAGTATTTCAACATCTGCAGGATCAGAATATGGTCAATTACTAAAACCTAAAGAAATTAGAAGATTAGTAAAAGAGATTGGAAGGATTCCAGCTGAAAGAAATACACATTATGAAATTCTAAAAAAGTTTGATGGAGAAGTAGAAGTGGAAGACAAACTAGATAATGTTACAGATACACAATTTGGATCATATGTTGAATTAATTAAAATAAATAAATTCAATTACAAAAATCCTAGGAAACAATAATTTGTCAGCCTTAGAAAAGGCATTATATTATTCAAAAAAAATAAGAATTGATGAATGTGATGTAATTGCAGTTAAAAAGAAAATCACAACTGTCAGAATTACAGATTCAGAAATTGTAGAGATTAAACAAAACTTTGATGAGAGTTTTGGAGTTAGGTTAATTCATAATAAAAAAATTGCATCTATGCAGACAACAAATGAAGAAGAAATAGAGAAAACAATAGACAATTCTTTTAAATCCTTATCAAATTTAAAACCAAGAGAGTTTTGGGGAGGATTACCATACAAAGCTAATCATGTAAAATTGGAAGGAACATTTGATAAAAAATTAGAACAGATTTCAGGCTCTGAATGTATGGATATCGCACAGAGTATGATCAATTCATCAAATAATGATAAAGTAAGTACGATTACAGGATCACTCAATATCATATCAGAGAATTTTGAATTGATGAATTCAAACGGACTTGAATTTAAAGAAAAAGCCACATACATTTCAGGAATTATAAATGCAGAATCAGAACTTGGAAAAATACCAGTATCAGGAATAGGTCATTCCTGTGGAAGAACATTGTCAAATTTTTCTTCAGAACAAATAGGAAATGATGCAAAAGTTATGTGTGTAGAATCTATAAATCCACAAAAAATTGATTCAGATTCATACTCTATAATTTTTGAACCGTACTCAGTTGGAGAATTATTAGCATTTGTAGTTGCCGCTAATTTTAATTTTAAAACATTTTCAGAACAGAAAAGTTGTTTTTCAAATGACTTTGGAAAAAAAATAACAATAGAGCAACTCAATTTGGTTGATGATCCTCATATTCCAGAAGGAGTTGGAACAAAAGCAGTAGATGATGAAGGAATAAAAACTAAGAAAATGAATTTAATTGAGAAAGGTATTTTCAAAGATACTTTTTCAAATCTCTTTGACAGCTACAAAGAAGGAAACCAATCAACTGGAAATGCATCACGCCCAGGCTCTCCAATGGGAAGAAGCTCAGAACCAATTCCAAATTCATCCCCACATAATCTCAAAATAATGTCTGGGGATTATTCCCAAGAAGAGATGATCAAAGAAACAAAACATGGATTACTAGTAGGAAGATTATGGTACACATATGCAGTAAATCCAATAAAAGGAGATTTTTCATGTACTGCCAGAAGCGGAATTAGAATTATTGAAAATGGAGAAATTATAGGTCCAGGAAAATCAGTTAGGATAGTTCACAATCTTCCAACAATGATGAAAAACATTTCAGCCATTGGAAACAATCAAAGAAATGTCATCCAGTGGGCATCCCTCCCATCAATCACACCATCATTAAAAGTAGAAAATATTTCAATTAATGCCATTTAATTTCATGCCCAATTCAAAGGCATTTTAGGCATGAATTACTTGAAAAATATGACTATCAGATAGGCCACATATCCAACAGTCAAGCAAATACCCATAGTCTTACCAATAATTCCAGTTTTTAGTGCAATCAATAATGAGAGACTAAAGATAATCATAATTGCATAGTCAACATACACATCAGCACCTACCATTAACCCACCAAGAACTGCACTAACTCCCATTATCATTAAGATATTGTAGATATTGCTTCCAATAATATTTCCAACACCAATATCAGTATGACCTTTTCTAATTGCAATAATTGATGTAATTAATTCAGGAAGAGAAGTTCCAATAGCAATTACAGTTAACCCAATTATCTTTTCAGACAATCCAAATTCTTTAGCCAAAATTACAGCATTATCAACTGTCAGTATTGCACCCACATACAAAATGACTACGCCGATTCCAATTAGTCCTGCAGATTTTAGATAAACATTGTGTGCACCTTGTTTAATTTCATCTTTGATTTTATCTTTATTTTCTGCTCTCTGTTTCATTACATCTTTGAATGTATAATATCCAAACACTCCCAAGCCAGATAGTAATAGAATCCCATCATATTGAGAAAGATCACCATCAATGGATAATAAAACCAATAAAACAGAAACACCCAACATTATTGGAATTTCTTTTCGCAGTACAGATTTACTTACTGCAAGAGGAACTAGCATTGCAGCAAGGCCAATTACCATACCAATATTTGCAATGTTACTTCCAATAATATTTCCAAGAATTATTGCACTGTGTTCTCCTGCAGCTGCAATACTTGCTGCAAGTTCAGGAGTTGAAGTACCATATGCTACAATAGTCATTCCAATTACAAGATTACTAATACGAAATTTTCTTGCAATTGCTACACCGCCACTAACCAACCAGTTACCACCGAAGCATAACATGACTAATCCAACTATTGTCAATATTACATTTATTGTAATTTCCACAAATTGATTTTGGTAGACGATTGTTTAAATCAGAGTATATGCTATAATTTCACAAATCAAACAATTCAAGTTAATTTTAAAAAAGGTAATGTAGTCACGATCAGGTGTAAAAAAACTAGATGATAAGATCAATAAAGATAATGTCAAACACTAATAAGGTAATGTACCGTACTATACGGTATGATGCGAGCAAGACTGACATATGTGCCATTAGAAGTGGCAGATCAATTCGAGGATTTTATCATACATAGAGAGGAGCAAGTTCTAGACGCAGTAAAAGCAAGAACACGAGATTACAGTACACTATCTCTATTGAAGTTGCTATACCAATTAAGAGGAAATCCAATGACATTCTCTAATTTGTATTCAAAATCAAAAATAAGAATGAAAAAATCATTTCTAAATTATTTACACCTATGTGTAGATTATAAATTCATCAGCAAAGAAGCAGTGGGAGCAAATGTGATCTATACAATTACAGACAAGGGACGAACCATGTTGAAGCTCTTTATGCAAAAAAACAATTACGTAGATTAACTCCATATTTTTTATTTTCATATACAACCCACATAGTGACAAAAGTAATTAATCAGAACAAATCGACGTAAGCAGTGCAAAAAGAATTTCCAGAAGCTGAAGTTTTTGAAATAAAAAAAGTAGAATTAAAGAATCCAATAATTTTTGCAGGATTTGTTGGAGCAGGCTTAGTTGGCCCTATTGCAATTAGTCACATCATTACAGAATTAAACATGGTAGAGATTGCAGTGATGAGATCAAAATATTTACCACCATCAACTGTATTCATGAAAGGTAGGTTACGTCACCCATTTCGATTTTATGCAAACAAGGAAGGAACAATTTGTGCAATAATTTGTGAGATAACATTGAGAATGGAAGGATTGTACTCAATAGTAGCATCAATTTTAGATTGGGCAGTACAGAAAGGGTCTAAAGAAATTATAATTTTAGATGGAGTTGCAAGTACAGAGCATGATGGTAAAGCATACTGTGCAGCAGAAGAAGATCTTGTAAGAACAATGGCAGACAAAGATATCAGTATGATTCCTCAAGGATTCATCACAGGAATTCCAGGAGGCATACTAAATGAATGCCTAGTTAGAGAGATTCAAGGGTTGATCCTACTGGCAAAAGCAAACAAAGAAGCACCAGACTCTGCAGCTGCTGCAACTCTAATTGAAGCACTAAATCGATTTTATGATTTGAAAATAGACATAACAGAACTTCAAAAAGAAAAAGACAGAATTAATTCAGAGTTTAGTGAATTATCTCAAAAATATGCAAAACATAGAGAAGAGATATCTGGCATGTACATGTGATTGAAACAACAGGCAAATTCTTTTATTCACAGCAAAAGTTCAACAAACTATGGCTCTAACTTATAAAAAAGCAGGAGTGGATATTTCTAAAATTAAACAGAGCCAAAAAGCAATTGGTAAATTAATTTCATCAACTCATAAACTTCAAAAAAAAGCAAAGATAACACATGGATTTGGCCATTATGCAGGAATTGTAGAAATTCCAGGTGGAAAATTATTAGCAACACATACTGATGGTGTTGGAACCAAAGTTATAATTGCAAATATGATGAAAAAATACAACACTATCGGAATTGATTGTGTTGCAATGAATGTTAATGACATAATTTGTATTGGTGCAACGCCAATTTCATTTGTAGATTATATTGCTGCAAACAAAAACGATGTAACAATATTCAAAAAAATTGTGGAAGGATTGGTGACAGGTGCTAAAAAATCTGCAATGCCAATTGTGGGAGGAGAGACTGCAATAATGCCAGATGTGATTGAAGGAGAAAATTTTGCATTTGATTTAGCAGGAATGGTTGTAGGGATATTAGAGAAAAAAGAGATGGTACTTGGAAATAAAATCAAAACAGGTGATGTAATTATTGGAGTAAATAGTTCAGGAATTCATTCAAATGGATACTCACTTGCAAGAAAAGCACTGTTAACAAAATACTCTGTAAAAGACAAAGTCAAAGGTGTTGGAGTAATAGGCGACGCATTGCTAAAACCAACTAAAATCTATACAAGACCAGTTCTTGAAATTAACAAAAAATGCAAAGTCAGTGGATTTGCGCACATAACTGGAGGCTCATTTACCAAACTATTACGTCTCAAAAATATCGGTTATGAAATAGATTCACTACCAAAAATTCCACCAATTATGGGATTAGTAGAAGAACAGGGAGTGAAATCAGAAGAAATGTACAAGACGTTTAACATGGGAGTAGGATTCTGCGTGGTTACACCAAAAGATCAAGTAACAAGAATAAAATCAATATTCAAAAAATATAAAATTTCAAGTCAGGAAATTGGGCAGATTATTTCCAAGAAAGGAGTTTTTGTAAATTCTGTAAAAATTGCTTAATTTAACAACAACAAAATAATTTTTAGCCTAATATCACCTTATATGACGGATTTCTCAAGTTCAACACGAGAAGAGTCTTGGCAGAAGCACAATTCATTGAAACAATTATTGGAGTAGGAATTCTTCTCTTTGCAGCCAAATTAATGGCAGAGATTTTCCTCAGACTAAAACTTCCAATTGTTTTAGGAGAACTACTAGCAGGTATGATTGTGGGTCCATTTGCATTAGGATCTTTCTTTGTAATTGATGGAAGACAGTTGTTACAGATCAATAATGAGGTTAGAATGCTGGGAGAAATTGGTGCAATTGTAATTTTATTTATGGCTGGATTAGAAATGACTCCAAAAGAGTTTCTCAAAGGAGGCAAAGCATCTTTTACTGTTGGAACATTAGGTGTTGTAGTTCCATTCTTTGCAGGTCTAGTAGTATTTCAAATGTTTGGATTTGATGCATTACAATCAATGTTAATTGCTACTGCCCTTACAGCAACAAGTATTGCAATTTCAATTCAAGTGTTAAGTGAATTTGGTAAAATTAAAACTCCAGAAGCCAGACTAATCATTGGTGCAGCAGTAGTAGACGATATTTTAGCTATTGCAATTCTGTCTGTTGTCAGTACAATTGCAATCAGTGAGGGAGGAGTAGACAACATAGACATTACGTCAGTTACAATAACAATTCTTCAAGTATTAGGATTCTTTGCAATAATGCTAATAGTTGCAGTAGTAATTATTCCAAAAATCATCACACCAAGACTATGGAAAGCAAAGGGAAGTGTGGAAGGAGTAGCGACGGCGTCATTCTTTGGTGCGGCAGCACTAGCGGGATCTATTGGTCTATCCCCGATTGTAGGAGCATTTGCGGTAGGAATGGCATTATCAACTACCAAAGTATTTGAGAAAATTGAAAACTATATTGGAAAAATAGGATTAATTTTTGCGCCATTGTTCTTTGCAATCATCGGAGCCCAAGTAGACCTAAGAGCAGTTAATTTTGAAATTTTACTCATCAGTGTAGTTGTAATCATAGTGGCAATCACAACAAAATTAGTTGGATGTGGACTGCCAGCAATGCTATTTTTGAAAAACAGGGCTCAAGGAATGAGAGTTGGAATTGGAATGATTTCAAGGGGAGAAGTTGGTCTTATTGTTGCAGGGGTTGGAATATCATCAGGTATTCTTACTTCAGATGTCTATTCAACTATCGTCATCATGGTAGCAGTTACAACTATTATCACTCCAATATGGTTAAAGATGGAATATGGAAAAGAACAAAAAAAAAGTGACGATACACCTGCTAAAGTCATAAAAACAAAACCAGAATAATTTCCTGACAAGTCTTAAATTATATAGAAAATTCTTCAAGTCAACTTATGTCAGAAACAAACAATGATTCATTCAAAGCAGAAATAATTGCAGAAATTAAAAGAATCAATTAGAATTAGATGGATTAGAAACCATCAAAAAAGAAATTGTAAAAAAATCATTAACCAGAAAACCAGCTAGAAAGAGGACAGTAAAGAGAAACCAGATAGAAATAGTGCCAAAAGAAAATTAGTTAGGCGTAAATAGATATCAAATATACAAATTTATTTAACGAATTTATGTCCAAATCTGAATGATTGTTTATGAATAATCTTGGCCCCATCATATCCAAAGCATGTGATGAGATCACTCAGAATCTTTTAACAATTCAAGAGCCAAGTAAAAAACAGGTAAAAGAAGAAATTATAAAAATTTGTACCAAATATGCACTAGATAGAATTCCAAAAAATTATGAAATATTATCAATGGCAAAAGAAGATGATTTTAATAAATTAAAAAAAGTATTGATAAGAAAACCAGCTAAAACAGCATCAGGAGTATCAGTAGTAGCAGTAATGCCAAAACCATATGCGTGTCCTCATGGCCGATGTACATATTGTCCTGGAGGAATTGAATTTAATTCCCCTAACAGCTATACAGGAAAAGAGCCATCATCATTAAATGCAATTGAAAATAAATTTGACCCTAAATTGCAAATCACATCAAAGATTAAAAAATTAATTGCGTTTGGACATGATCCATCTAAAATGGAAGTAGTGATAGTTGGTGGAACTTTTCTATTTATGCCAAAAGATTATCAAAAAGATTTCATCAAATCATGTTATGACGCATTAAATGGAATTGATTCAAAAGATTTGGAAGAAGCAAAATCCAACAACGAACACGCAGTAATAAGAAATGTAGGATTTACGATTGAAACAAAACCAGACTACTGTAAGAAAGAACATGTTGATTTAATGTTAAGTTATGGAATTACAAGAGTAGAGATTGGAGTTCAATCATTACAAGAAAGAGTTTACAAAATAGTCAACAGAGGTCACAACTATAATGATGTAATTGAATCATTTCAAATTTCAAAAGATGCAGGATACAAACTAGTTGCACACATGATGCCAGGATTACCAACAGTAAAACCAGAAGAAGACATTGTAGATTTTAAAAAATTATTTTCAGACCCAGAATTGCGTCCAGATATGTTGAAAATTTATCCATCACTAGTTATTGAAAATACACCATTGTACGAAGAATACAAGCAGGGAAAATACACACCATATTCAGATGAAGATATGATCAATGTACTAACAGAAGCAAAAAAAAATGTTCCAAAATGGGTGCGAATCATGAGAATTCAGAGAGAAATCACACCAGGTGAGATCATAGCAGGACCAAAAGCAGGTAATTTGAGACAAATCGTACAGCAAAATCTAGCCAAACAAGGATTTTCTTGCAAATGTATTAGATGTAGAGAGGCAGGACTCGATAACAAAAAATCAGGTGGAGGGAAGATAAAATTAAACAGAATTGATTATGATTCATCAGGCGGAAAAGAAGTTTTCTTATCCTATGAAGACAAGAATGAATCGATTTATGGATTTTTGAGATTAAGAAAGCCAAGTATTGATGCACATAGAGATGAAATTAATCAAGATACATGTATAGTGAGAGAGATTCACGTGTATGGGAAATCATTGAAGCTTGGAGAAAAAGAAAAAGATGAAATTCAGCATTCAGGATTGGGAAAGAATTTGATGAAAGAAGCTGAAAAGATATCCAAAGAAGAATTTGATGCTAAAAAACTTTTAGTAATTAGTGCAGTAGGTACAAGAGAATATTATCAAAAATTAGGGTATTCGTTATATGGGCCATACATGTCAAAGACACTGAATTAAAGAAAAACGATGACAGAACAAGAAATTATCGGAAAAGGAACATGGATTGATAAATTAGCTTCGGAATTACTTGAAAGAGAAAAAGCCCTAGGAAGAAATACAGATCTACTTAGAGTAGAAAGCGGACTAGGAGCTTCAGGAATTCCGCATATTGGAAGTTTAGGAGATGCAGTAAGAGCCTACGGAGTTAAACTAGCATTAGAAAATTTAGGATACAAATCAGAATTAATTGCATATTCAGATGATCTTGATGGATTAAGAAAAATTCCTGAAGGAATGCAAGAATTTGGTTTAGAGGAACACATTGCTAAACCAGTATCATTAATTCCAGATCCTTACGGATGTCATGACTCTTACGGAATGCATATGAGTAATATTCTATTAGATGGATTAGACAAAGTAGGAATAAAATATGAATTTAGAAGAGCAGTTGACACTTACAAACAAGGATTACTAAAAGATCAAATCCATACAATTTTACAAAATAGTGTAAAAATCGGAGATAAAATTTCAGAACTTGTAGGACAAGAAAAATATCAAAAATATCTACCATATTTTCCAGTTTGTGCAAATTGTAATCGACTCTATACAGCAGAATCTACTGAATACATTGCAGATGAGAAGAAAGTAAAATACACTTGCCACGATACAGAAATTGGCTCAAAAACAGTCAAAGGATGTGGTCACATAGGGGAGGCAGATATTGGTAAAGACCTTGGAAAACTAGCCTGGAAAGTAGAGTTTGCAGCAAGATGGAAAGCATTTGATATTAGATTTGAAGCATATGGTAAAGACATCATGGACTCAGTCAAAGTAAATGATTGGGTAGCAGATGAAATTTTAGAATGTCCACATCCACACCATGTAAAGTATGAAATGTTTCTAGACAAAGGCGGGAAAAAGATTTCAAAATCATTAGGAAATGTAATTACAGCTCAAAAATGGTTAGAGTTTGGCAGTCCAAAATCAATTCTATTATTATTATACAAAAGAATTACAGGTGCAAGAGAATTAGGATTTGATGACATTCCAGGACTGATGAGTGAATACAATGAATTAGAAGATATCTACTTTGGACGAATCAAAGTGGATAACCAAGCAAAATTGGTAAAATCAAAAGGGTTGTACGAATATGTAAATCTCCTAAACCCTCCAAAACAATCAAGCACACATGTTAACTATAGACTAGTAGTTGAATTAGCAAAAATATTCAAAGAAAATAGAAACGAAAGAGTAATGAAAAAATTACTAGATTACGGAGTAATTAAAAATCCAGAACCTGAAATAGAAAAACTCATAGAACTTGCTGGGAATTATTCAAACGAATTTAATGAACAAGAAAAAACACAAGTGGATTTAGATGATATTGCAAAAAAAGCATTAAAATTACTTGTAGAAGCATTAGATGTGGATGAGGAACTAGAAGATATTCAAAATACAATATATCAAATTGCAAAATCAAATGGTATTGAACCAAAAGATTTCTTTAAAATATTATATCAAATCATACTTGGAACTTCCAGAGGACCAAAAATAGGACCATTCATTTCAGACATTGGACGAAAGCAAGTAGCAAAGACACTTTCAGAGTATGTTTAACCATGGTTCACGGAGAACATAACAGATCAAAGAACAGTGGAGGATTCGCACTAATCATCTTAGGTGCATTATTGTTGTTTCTTGCCCCACAAGAGAGCACCATTGAAGCAGGGTTAGGCACGATTGCATGGATTGCAGGTATTACAATTGGCAGTATTGGATTCTATCTGAAATTTTTCAGATGGCGGATAAAACAAGCATAAGAAAGATTCATCTTTTGGAGAAAGTCGAATACAGGTATGGGATTTTTTGGTAAAAAGAAAGTAGAATACATATCAAAAGAAAATGAAGAATCAACTCTCAAAACTGAACTTGGATTAGAAATTGAAAAATTACAAAAAGGAATTAATGAAAAACAAGTAGAATTAGATGAAATTACTCAAAGAATTACCACGGTAAAAGAAGAATATGATTCAACAGTGGGCAGTTTAATGCTAGTAAAAAAAGAATTTAATCAAAAAAAGATGGAGTTAGATATCATTCAGCGTGAATATAGAGAAACTAGAGAGAGAATCAAAAAATCAGAATTAATTAAAGATTCAAAATTAGTTGAAAAATTCAACAAGACAGAAGGAGATCATTCAAAAATAAAAGAAGAATTAGATGAATTTATAAAAAAATATGATGAAATTAAAGAACAAGTCAAACAAGAACAATCTGTACTCCACAATATTAAAAAACAACAAGTAGAAGTTGAAAAAGAACTAGATGAGGCAAACTCTAGATTATACAATGCAAAAGAGGAATTAAATAAAAAAGATACTTTTGAGGATACCAGTATTCTAACTCCTTCTGAGAAAAAATTTATTGGAGTAGATAATGAAAGTCAAAAAAGTTCAGCGGGAATTATCGAGGCTGCAAGTGCGGTGGTAGGCTCATTAAAATCAAAACTCAACATAACACTAAAAGAATTAGAAACAGTTCAAACACTATTAGAAAAAGAAAGAGAAGAACATGAAAAAACAAAAAAAGATTTAGAGAATCTTAAACAAACTGCACAATCACTTGATAAATCATAGAGTAGCAAAACGCTTTGGCCATTTTAATTTAATTTCAACTTTAGAAATTCCAAGATCATACAAAGGAGAAATTACATCAGCAATATTTGATACGTCAACTAGTACGATTGAGTTTATTGGACTTTTAATTCCGTTTTTCCTATAATGATTCAATATTTCTTGGTACAGAGTGTCATCTTCAAGAATTCTAGCCTTACCTTGAAACAAGTATCCTTTACGAATAAGAAGATCAATTACATTAATGTCCACATTAGGATTATCATTTAGATTCTTCATAGTATCAGGTGAACAAATATCTGTAAATGCTAATGTTTCAGCAGTCCATCCAATGATAGTTCCTTTTGGAGAAATGTTGGGCTTTCCGTCAAGTGAAACAGTTGCAACATATCCTAGTTTTTGCGAATTTAAAGAATCCTTAATTTCTTCAGTTATCATAAATAATATTTTAAAATTTAATGTATTTAGATTTCACACTATCGCATGAATTTAGCCATCTCTATTGAGAAGAAGAAGAATGCAATTCCACCACCAATAATTGCAATCCAGGCTGCAATTTGTTTAATTTTAGACATTTGAAAAGAATTTTTCAAACTTACTATTGAATCTAATTGCCTATCTCAGACAATTATAATTAGATAGATTAAGAGAATATAATATGGCAAGCATCAAGGATATTGGAAAATTCTTTTTATTCATATTTACAGGATTAGTCGCTATAATTGTAGGTTCTTTCATGGTTAGAGGTACGATGCATATGTGGGACAATCCAGAGGAAAATAAAAAAGATGAGAAAAAAAAGGACTAAAATGCAAGTTCTCCAATAAGGAATTGAGTTGTTTCAAGATTCAACAATTAGAAAATCATTAGATCTATACATTCAAAGAAGAATTCAAGAAATTCCTACTGAAATTAGACAAACATTTCCAGCAATCAAACAAATTTGGAAGTGTAAAGATGAAGCAGATTTTCTCTATGGATATTATGTAGGAAAAATTGAAGAGGGATCTCTGCATTATTTGCTCAAAGCAACTAGAGCGTCAGCTGGAGGATATGTTGATACTTTTGAAATACGAGGAATAATTGAAACTCACAAGAAATACTTGCAAGAGACAATAGAATTAGCAATCAATTAGTGAAGTAGAAATAGAACATCAATTTAGTAAATATATGGTAGGACCACAAGATGGCGGATTTGGATTTGATCAATCTAAAAAATACACCAGTGTAGAGAACCTTGAAGAAATTTGTGTACAATGTCAAGCAGGTCAACATAAAAAATGCCTAAAGAAATCAAAAGAACAAGAACTTTGTGAATGTGAACAATGTATGATTTACGGTTAATGGTTTTGAGAAGTTTTAAATTATTATCTAAAAATTAAAGAGCATATAATTTATTTTCGAGTTCCTGAATTTCTTTGTGATATGAATCAGAAACACTTTGGGCAAATTCTTTGTGTGCTGAAACAATAGCAGTCAATGCTTCTTTGTATTCTGAATGTCCTTTCTTTAAAACATCGCAGGATTCAAGTGATGTAATGTGTCCAGTGACAGTAGCTATGGCGCCTTTTTGATTGAATTTGACTATCCCTCCAAAAGCCTCAATTTGCATGAATGCTGATTCTGCCTTGCACTTGTAAGTAACTCTACCAGTTTCAGTATTGAATAATTGTGTTATACCTCCAGGTTTTCTAGTTACAGTAATTGTCATGAAATAATTGAAAATAAAGAGGTATTAATTATTTTAGAAACTATACTGCAGGATCAATTGGTACTGTGGCTTCTACTGCAAGAAATTTGTCAATCTCGTTTATACCCAGTTTGTCCCTACCAAGAAGATTAAATTTTTGTAAAATTGTTTCAAACTTTGTTTCTTCCTGTACTTGTTCATTAACAAACCATTCTAGGAATACATAGGTAGAGTGATCTTTTTCTGTTTGTGCAATCTCGACCATATTATGAATGGCTTTAGTTACAGATTGCTCATTTTTTAGTGCAGTGTTGATTAATACTTCGAGTGACTTGTAAGAACTAATTGTGGCTTGGGTTGCTGGAATTGTTGCAATTGTTCCAAGTGTATTAAGATAATGAACAATTTTTAACATATGAGTTCTTTCTTCATCAGACTGCACGTAAAAGTAATTTGCAGCTCCTTGATATCCAGTAACTTCACACCAAGATGCCATTGCAAGATAACTGTTAGATGCAGAGGCTTCAAGTGTAACTTGATCATTTAACGCTTTTTTCATTTTAGTGGAAAGTTTCATAATAACAAGTAAGAATCAAGTAAATTTAAAGGATCAGGAATGAAATTTTGTGATTAAAAAAAACAATGCAAAGCCAGACAAGAAAATGACACCTACAAAACTTAAAATTTTCAACAAAATTGAAGGTTGATGTTCTTTAACTAAAAATTTACCAGTAACTAATCTAAAATTAAAAATTGCAATTATTGGAGCTATAACAAAAGATAAAACAGTTGCAAAATCAACTAATTCTTTGAGATTGCTTTCAAATTGGGTAATAATTACAAATGCACCACTTGCCAATATAATTAAAAAAAGAACATAAAACGTTCTGAATTTTGTACGTATTTTATCATCTTTAGTGAAAATTAACTCTACTGTTCTTTGTAATGATCTTGAATATCCATCAAATACTGCAATAATAGTTCCAAACATTACAGTAAATGCAGATGCTGCAATTATGATGTAACTCCAATCTCCAATTGTTTCAGTGTATAGTGTAACTATTTTGTGTGCAAAAAGAGAATTATTGTTAGGAAGTTCTTCTCCTGAACCATAAAAAATGAATGCGCCCAATGCAACAAACATTATTGCAATTATACCAGTTACTAGATAGGCCAAACGAAATTCAAAAAGAGTTTCTTTTAGTGTCGGTTTGTAATTTGTTTGTTTCATTCGCTCCAAAGTCCATAAACTATTCCAGCTGGAAAGATCTACAGCTGTTGGCATCCACCCCATCAATGCAAGCAAGAAAAAGATTCCAGACAATTCCCACAATTCTTTAGGTTGGAAACCTTGGATTTGCTCAACAGGTCCATTATACATTGCAAACAAAAATGCAGATATTGTAGAAACAAGTAAAACAATTACAATTATTTTAATCATACTATCCAGT
>JAPFBP010000063.1 GCA_029250275.1 Candidatus Nitrosopumilus sp.
AATGCAAAAAATGTCACAAAAAAATGAAATCTAAAGGTCTGAATCAAGGATTTCAGTGTATTCGTTGTGGAAAAAAAGCTTTTAAAAAAATATCTACAGAAATTTCAAGAAAGATCAAAAAACAACTATACCTTCCAATAATTTCTGCTCATAGGCATCTAAGTAGACCCTTACAAAGAATTGGAACAATCAACAAATTATCAAAATTTGATAAATCTGTTTCATGGTTTTGCGTTTATGGAAAATAAATTTAAAATCTTCATGATTATGTAAAATATCCTATTTTGATTTAATTATTCAAAATTTTACAAAGCCGTAATTTCTTTTTTGGATGATTAAACCCTATCTCTTTTTGGAATAATTTCAAATCTCTTTTGGATATTGTAAGATAATAACTATCATCACAATTTGGTCCAGTAATTCTAGATGGGATATTTATTGAATCTATCATGCCCATCGCTTGATGAAGACCTTCTTTGTTCATACTTTTTACTCTAACCACATGATTTGTCTTATCTACCGTCCCTTCGTCATCAAAAAATGCTCTTAACCAAAAACTTTTTACTTTTTTTCTTGATTGTAACACATCATCCCCTATTCTCCAACCATAAGTGTCTCCTCCTCCAAGTTCTTTGATTCTTGAATACACTCTCTTTGATTTGAATACTAAATCTGTAGATTTTCTTTTTCTTACTTTGATTTTATAAATATCAAATACATCTTTTGAAAATTCTTCTAACAATTTACTGTCAGTATTGCAATATCCAACTTCATATCTTCTCCTATCACGATGATATTTTCTTCCATTTACTATCTGTAGACTGTTTTTTTCAACATAAGAAATCATCCAACCATCTGAGCATACATGTGCAGCTATTCTAGCCTCTTTTGGGTCCATGTTGTCTAATTTGTTACTTAAAAAGATAAAGATAGCGGGGAACAGATTTGAACTGTTGAACTGCGGGTTATGAGCCCGCCGGGATGACCTGGCTTCCCCACCCCGCTGAAAATAAATGAAGTTGAGCCGTATATACGCTTTATCAAATTTTTGAAAGTAATTAATAGGATTTCAAGCCCTCATCTTTTCGTGGATAAAAAAATACAAATCGTTGTAATTGTTGTTGCTGTTGTATTTTCTGTGTTAGTTTTAACGTCTCCAGATGATCCGATTCCATTACCTGTTCCAAATTCAAATTCTAAAAATAATTTTGTAACTATTTTAGCTGAAAATCTCGATAAACCTCGTGCCATCGCTGTTTCAAATGATAGAGTTTTTGTTACTGAAAAAGATGGAACAATCAGAGTAATTCAAAATAACACTTTGTTAGAATCACCATTAGCAACATTACGTAGTGTAGATGTGTTTGATGGTGGATTATTGGGCATTACATTACATCCAAATTTTTCTTCCAATCACTACATGTATGTATTTTTGACATATGATGAGGATGGATATTTGTGGAATAAGATTTTAAGAATTACTGAATCAGAAAATAAACTACAAAATGCAAAAGTTATTTTAGATAAAATTCCTGGTTCTTCATTTACAAATGGTGGTTTTATTAAATTTGGGCCTGATGAAAAATTGTATATAGGTACAGGTACAGTTTCTGAGGCATCTCATCTGCCACAAGATCTTAATTCTTTGTCTGGGAAAATTTTAAGATTAAATGATGATGGTGGTATACCTGATGATAATCCATTTCCTAATTCTCCTGTCTATTCATTAGGACACAGAAATCCTCAAGGAATGACTTGGGATGATGATGGAAATATGTTTGTCGCAGAATCAGGACCAGAAAAAAATGATGAAATCAATCTAATTTTACCAGGAAAAAACTATGGTTGGCCTGAACAACAATGCTCTGGCAATGAGGATTTTGAAGATGCCATTCTTTGCTATGATCCAAGTATAGAACCAGGAGGTATCTTGTTTTATTCTGGGGATTCCATAGCCTTTGAATCTCCATTCATTATGGCTTCTATGAGGGCTGCAAATCTCTACCAATTGGATTTTGAAGAAGGATTGAGTTCACAAAAATCAATTCTTAGCGGTATAGGTCGTGTACGTGATGTAGTGCAAGGTCCTGATGGTAGTCTTTATGTAATTACTTCAAATACTGATGGAAAAGGGTTTCCAGATAGTACGGATGATAAACTATTGAGGATATTGAAATAAAATGCCTGACTCTGCAATTCCAAAATTCTTTGAAAAATCTAGAAAAGAAAGATTGGATGTTATCGCCAATTTTGCAAATCTATCAAATGAAGAATTGGAAATTTTACAAAATGACAATGGGGGAATTTCTTTTGATAAAGCCGATAAAATGGTTGAAAATGTAATTGGAACCTTTTCACTCCCATTGGGAATTGCTACAAATTTTAAGATTAACGGTAAAGATTACCTTATCCCTATGGTCACTGAAGAACCATCAGTAATAGCTGCTGCATCAAAGGGAGCCAAAGTTGCACGAATTAAAGGTGGATTCATAGTCTCTGCTGATGAATCTTTTAGCATTGGTCAAATACAAATGTTAGATGTAGATATTCCATCTGCTATATTATTAATAAAAAATTCTACAAATGAAATTCTCCAACTAGCAAATTCAAAAAGTAATACTCTATCTAAAATGAATAAAGGTGCAAAAGAAATTTCATACAAAGAAGTTGATACACCTTCTGGAAAAATGCTAATCGTTGAATTACTAATTGACGTAGGTGATGCTATGGGTGCCAATGTCACTAATACAATGTGTGAAGCTGTATCTCCTTTAATTGAAAAAATTACTGGCGGTAGAGCATTACTAAGAATACTATCAAACTATTCAACTAAAAGAATGGTTAAAGCAAAAGCAGTATTTGAAAAAGAAGCTGTAGGTGGAGAGCAAGTTGTTAATGATATTGTATTAGCGTTTGAATTTGCTGATAATGATGTGTATCGTGCAGTAACTCACAACAAAGGTATCATGAATGGAACTATAGCTGTTGCAAATGCAGTAGGTCAAGATAGCAGAGCCATAGAGGCTGCAGCAAATGCATATGCTGCAAAATCAGGACAATATCGCTCTTTAAGTAAATGGAGTAAGGATGATGAGGGAAATTTAGTTGGAATTTTAGAAATGCCACTTTCTGTAGGAATTGTGGGTGGCATTGCAAATGTTCATCCAGTAGCTAAAGTTTGTACAAAAATTCTAGGAGTAACATCTGCACAAGAACTTGCATGTGTTATGGCTGCAACAGGACTTGCTCAAAACTATAGTGCAATTCGAGCTCTTACAACTGAAGGAATTCAAAAAGGACACATGCGTCTTCATGCTAGGAATTTAGCAGCAGCTGCAGGTGCTAGACTTGATCAAATTGATGAAATTGTTAGAATAATGATTGAAGAAAAGAAAATTTCACTTGATAGGGCTAAAGAATTATTTGAGCAAATTTAAACATGAGATTATATAGATAAAAAGTGAAAAAATTAAAAATGTCTGAAGTAAAATTTGCTATTCCAAAAGGAAGTTTAGAAGAAGCTACTTTCAAACTATTGGAAAGATCATTTACTAAAGTAAATCGAAAAAGCAGAACATATCGAGTCTATCTAGATGATCCAAGCATTGTTGTTAAAATGCTTCGTCCTCAAGAAATTCCAACCCTAGTTGCAGAAGGATTGTATGATGTAGGCATTACTGGAAAGGATTGGGTAGAGGAAACAAATTCTGATGTTGAGTCAATTTTGGATTTAGAATATGGAAAAATCAGATTAGTGATTGCATTTCCTGACAAATATCACTACAAAAATCTTGATGAAATGATTGCAGATTATGCTAAAAAGAAGAAAACCCTCCGTATATCATCAGAGTATCTTACAACAGCATCAAAATTTCTAAAGCAATGTAAATCTTACAAAAAATATTATGGTTCAAAGGATCCGCTAATTGTTACTCCTTGGGTCAGATTGGGAAATAACAAAAATGTTCAAATTCATTTATCATTTGGTGCAACTGAGGCAAAGCCACCTGAGGATGTAGATGCAATTATGGATGTAACTGAAACTGGAACGACTTTAAAACAAAATAAACTCAAAATTGTAGATGAGGTACTAACTTCCACTGCACACTTGATTGTAAATAAAACATCATTGAAAGATCCTAAAAAACGTGAAAAAATATTTGATATTATAACTTTGATGAGAGGTGCAGTTCAAGGAAAGAAATTCCTACACATTTATCTAAATGTTGAAGAAAAAAATCTCAAGAAACTATTATCTCAGATGCCATCTCTCAAAAAACCCACAATCAGTCCACTAAGTGAGGAAGGATGGTTTGGTGTAAATACCGTAATTAAGAAAGAAGAATTCCACAAACTCATTCCTAAATTAAGGAAGATTGCTCAGGGTTTAGTAGTTCATGAACCTAAACAAATACTTGAACTTGAGGAGATAAAACGTGACGAAGAAAATTGATGAGAATAATCAAAGTAACTAATGTTGAATCATTTGCAGCTAAAATACTTTCAAAACAGCCTCAAAATAATAAAACTATAGTTGAATCAATTCTAAAAGATGTTAAAAAAAATGGCGATGTTGCAATTCGAAAATATGAAAAAAAGTTCAGCAAAGTAAACATATCTTCATTACTAGTATCTCAAAGTGAAATTAAAAATGCATACTCTAAAGTATCAAAAACTGAGCTTGATGCATTACGATTAGCTAAATCTAGACTTGGAAAAACAGAATCTATTGTTAAATCATTATTAAAAAATATAATAATTGATCAAGACGGGATAAAAATTTCAAAAAAATTCATTCCAATTCAGAGTGTCGGGTGCTACATTCCTGGTGGTTTGGCAAGATATCCAAGTTCTGTTATAATGTCTGTGATTCCAGCCAAAATTGCAGGAGTCAAAAGAATCGTAGTTGT
>JAPFBP010000017.1 GCA_029250275.1 Candidatus Nitrosopumilus sp.
AGTATTTTCAATATTGGGAATGGTGGATATTTATTTCAAAAGATAATTGTTAACTTTGATTCTATAAATAACCATAATCTATTGTTGTTTAGATTAGAATTTTTGTTGATATTAGTATTGTAAATGCCGAAATCAAACTTATTGCCATGACGTTGAGAACCATTCCATGTTTTACCATTGCTTTGATTGGAATTTGTGCTTTTTCGTAGATGAGAGCATTTGGGGGTGTTCCCATGGGCAATAGAAATGCAAATGATGTTGCAACAGTTATTGCAAATAAGATAGGTAATGGAGTCCATTCATTTATCATAGCCATAGTTCCAACTATTGGAATGAAAATCGCAGCTGTAGCCGTATTTGATTTAACATTTGTTAGAAACATAATCATTGCAACTAATACAATAATGACCAACTCAAATGGATAGTCTCCAACAAATGCAAAAGCATGAGCAATCCAATTTGCCAAACCAGAATCTACAAATGCTAAAGATAATGCAAATCCTCCTCCAAGTAAGAATAATAGCCCGTATGGCAGTCTTTCGATTCCAGCCCAATTCATCAAACTTTCAGAACGTGTTTTTGGTAAAACAAAGAGAGAAATTCCTCCTAAAATGGCAATTACTGAATTTGTAATAAAAGAATTCTCAGGTTGCCAAAAAGGCATAGTGAACATTAAGACTATCACTCCCAACAATACACCCAGTACTGTTTTTTGCTCCATTGTGATTTTTCCAATTCGAGATTTTTCTAACAGTAAAGCTCTTTTAATTTCAGATGTTGTTTCAAAATTACTTTTTCCAATTTGTGTAGTCATGTAAAGCCCACAAAGAATTAACATTGAGACTGCTAGTGGAACTCCAAGCATTGACCATTCTACAAATGTTACTTTATGTGAAAACATCTCCATCACTGTTGCTGCATAAAGCAAGTTTGGTGGGGAGCCAATCAAAGTTGCTACACTGCCAATCGATGATGAATATGCAATAGATAACATGAAAATAACTTTGAATTTTGTTGTGATAAAATTTGTTTTAGATAATGCTGCTAGGATTACTCCTGCAATTGGAAGTAATATCAAAACAACTGTAGTACTCATAACTACTGTAGATAGTAATGCGGTTGTAATCATAAATCCCCATACAATTTTCTTTGGAGAATATCCAAATATGGATATTAATTCAAATGCAATTTTTTTATGTAATCCTGATTTTTCGATTGCTAGTGCGATCATAAACATTCCAAGTAATAAAACAATTATTGGGTGCATGTATTCTGTTGCAATTTGTTTTAATGGTAATATTCCAAGTACTGGAATTAATCCCATAGGCAGTAAAGCAGTTGCATAAATTGGGATAGCTTCTGTAATCCACCAAATAATCATCCATACAGAAATTGCAAAAACAGATTTTGCAGTTTCTGACATTCCTTCTGGCGTAGGCATAAACAAGATTAAAAAAAACAATACAGGACCTAGAACCATGCCAAATTTTCTGAGATTAAACTTCATTTTGAATAACCATTTTTTGGAAAAGACTGATTTGAGGGTATCTCTGATATTGGTGTTCTTATTTTTTATGTGGGAAAATTAAGGTGAAAATATGAGTAACTTTACAAATATTGAACCATCATATCTTTCAAAAGAAGGATGTAGATTAATTTGGAAAGAAGTAAATGAAGACGAACAACATGTAGTTTTATTAAATAAAGAAGAGTTTGAACAGTTAATTGAATTTCTAAAAAATAATAATTCTGGGACGGTTAAACTAGAAGATAATTTCAGTGAAATTCTAATTAATTCGGATGTTACTCAGTTTCGATTAAAAGATAGAGATCAATTAGAAGTAGATACAAGTGAACTAAGAACACAAGTTTTAGACTATGCCAAAGTTCCTCATGAACCATTGTATGTTCAAGTTCCATCTAAGGAATTCTACCCTTCAATATCTGTTCACAAAGATGAAACTACAAAATCAAAGGAAAAAACATTACTTGATGTAATCCTTTCTACCAAAGAAACTGTATCAGAATCAGATTTGTTTAGAGTGATGTCTACAAGACGTTCAACAAGAAAATTCATAAAAACTAAAGTGGAGGATTGGAAAATAGAAAAGATTTTAGCTGCAGCTGATACTGCCCCTAGTGCTGGAAATTTTCAAGGTCTTGAAGTTTTTTACATTAAAGATAAAAATGCGAAAGAAGCATTAATTGAAGCTGCAAACAACCAACCTTATGTCAATGCACCATTAGTTTTGGTATTTTGTATGAATCCCAAAAGAGTCAAGATAAAGTTTCCACCACAAATGTTGGAAAAATTCTCACTTCAGGATGCCACAATAGCTGCAGTACATTCTCAATTAGCATCTTCTGCTTTGGGATTGAGCTCAATCTGGATAGGCATGATTGATGAAGAAAAGGTAAAAAAGATTCTGGGTACTGATCTTAGGCCCTCTTCTATTCTGTGTATTGGGTATGCTGCGGCAAAAAAACCACCTAAACCACGAAGAAACCTCAAAGATCTCATTCATGTATTGGAAAACTAGAATAATTTCAATTATACTATGACCTTCTACAAAATCTTAGATTTAGCGATTCTCGTACTTGTAACTATATTTTTTGTTGGAATGCTGGCATTTGAATATACAATATTTGGTTTGGAGCAACAAATAATATCAATTCCTATGGAGTGGAAACCATTTTTTGATATTTTAATTTGGTCAATAGTTATATTGTTGATAATTGATCTATCTCTCAAATACAGAAAAACAAATGATCCCAGAAAATTTGTAAAAAAATACTGGATTGATATTGTCATGTTAATTCTAATTCCTGTGTTTTCAGCATTCAAATTATTCAAACTTGGATTGAGCATAGTAAAGAAATTGAAAACTGTGAAAATGGGTGTAAAAATCATTCATAAAACAAAAAAGGTTCCACAGAAATAATTAGTATTTTATTTAATTTAAACAATAATTCCATCTTAGGCTCAATTCTATAGAGGCTTGACCTCGATGTAAAAATAAAATCATTCTGTACTGATGAACATGCCAATCATTATGTAAAAATAAAGCAACAGCAGCAAAAAGAAGACTCTACAAGAAGACGTGGCGGTTGTTGCTAGTATTATTCATCATGTCAATCTATTAACCATACAACTTTTTGTTAATTTGTTGTGAATGGAGTAATATGACCACAATAATATCCCAATTGAGCCTAATAAAAGTGGAATTTGGTATACTGAAAGAAAAGTAGATAATGCAATTCCTGCAGTACCAAAACTTGTCAAAAGTACAAATCCCATTGATGAGCAGCTAGCACATCCTCCTGCAATTGCTCCAACAGACGAACCCATAAAGGAGGATCGATTCATCCTTGTTGCAGTATTTTTTAAAACATATACATTCATACTCATAATAATTCCCATCAGTACAGAAATTATATTTGATAACACAAATACTGGAATTGCATCTGAAGGAATGTAAAACACAAGAACAGGAGTAAAGAATAACAGTTCTCCAAGGAAACTAAACATTATCCAAAAGGAAGCAAAAATTATTGATGCTAAAAATATGTAAGGTTTGTTTGAAAAAACTAGTTTGAATGAAGATAACATGTTTGTCATCATTTAGTTTAGACTTTCATCAAATATCTTTTCAAATGTTGCATACGGATATGCACCTGTAAGTGCTTGAGGTTGTGAGCCATCACTTTTCAGAATTAAAAATGATGGAGTACCTCTAAAATCAATCTGTTTTGCAAGATTAAGATCTTTTTCTACTAATGATTGGTATTTGTTACTATCAAGACACGAGTTAAATTTTTTAGTATCCAACCCCATGTTTAATGCAAATTGTTTTAGGTTGTCTCTACTTGCCCAACCTGAATTTTCATGACCTTGATTGTTATACAGTTCATCATGAAACTCCCAAAACATTCCTTGATCATTTGCACATTGAGATGCCATTGCAGCAGGTTTTGAATCAGGACCAACAACTGGAAAGTGTTTAAACGCCATACTTACTTGACCTGACTCTATATAGGATGCCTCAATTTGTGGACTGGTGTCTCGTGCAAATCGCCCACAGTTTGGGCATTGAAAATCTCCAAACTCAATTAGAGTAATTGGAGCAGAAGGGTCTCCCTTTAGAGGAGTATCAGATGTTATAAGATTAGAAAAAGACAGAAGAGAAACGGATGATTCTGTGCCTGAATCAATCATACTGGCATTGTCAGTATTGAAATTCAAGGCAGATACTACAATGATTGCAATTACTATTGATACCACTCCTCCAATAATCAAAGGTTTTTTCATAATTTCACCACAATTATTATCTATTTACGTTTTTTTCCAGTTTTCCTAGATTCAAATATTTAAACTTTTTTTCAAATTCTCACCATTTTTAGAGTTTTACAAATGTAAGTATCTGGTAATAAATACAAAATCAAAGTATAAAATCATATAATGGACTATGTCTCACTTGATTCTAAAAAGGACCAAACCAAAAAAACAGTCATTAAAATCGGCGGCATGCATTGTGCTGGATGTATAACTGCAATACAAAATTACGTATCAGATATCAAAGGCGTTGAAAAATGCCAAGTAAACTTTGCAGCTGAAAAAGTAACTCTAGAATATGATTCATCATTAATTGATTTGAAAAGTATTGAAGCTGCAATTAATGACATAGGTTATTTAGTAATTTATGAAAAATTCTCAGCAAAGTTAGGTGAAATTACGGATTCTAACAGTTTAGAAAAATTAAAAAAAATACTACATGACATGGAAGGAATTAAAGACGCATCTGTGAATCAGACAGATAGCCAAATTGTCATTGAATATAATCCCTCATTACTATCAAGTTCAGATTTAAGAGGAATAATCAACAGGGCCGGATTTCAAATTTTAAGTGAAGACAAATTAACTTCATCAGAAGAAAAAGAGATAAAGAAACTAAGAAAATTATTTTTGATAGGAGTTATTTTTTCAATTCCAATAATTATATTTGGATATCCAGAATTTCTTTCATTTGTTCCATTTGCAGGAACTGCTTTTGCAGCATATTTGATTTTTATATGTGCAGGTGTTGTTCAGTTTGCAGTAGGATGGAGATTCTACGTTGGTGCGTATAGAATAACCAAAATAAAATCTGCAAACATGGACACTCTAATTGTTACAGGTACATCTGCCGCATTTTTGTTTAGTGCATTTAATACATTTCCAATACCCCTCTGGGAAAATATCTACTATGATGCAGCTGCAATTGTAGTTACATTCATCATTTTGGGAAAATATTTGGAGCACAAGACAAAGGGTAAAGCGTCATCTATTTTACGCAAAATGCTTGAACTTCAGCCAAAAATTGCTCGTATCAGAAAAGATGATCAAGAAATAGACATTCCAATAGAACTCATAAAAATAGGAGACATCATTATTGTAAGACCTGGAGAGAAAATTCCAGTAGATTGCATAGTGGTTGAGGGATTTTCTGCAGTGGATGAATCAATGATTACAGGGGAATCCATGCCTGTTGAGAAAAAACCTGGAGATAATCTCATCGGAGGTACAGTAAACCATGACGGTTCTCTAGTACTCAAAGCAACAAAGATTGGAAGTGATACTATACTTTCTCAAATTGTCAAGCTAGTAGAAGATGCAATGGGAACAAAACCCCCTATGCAGAAAATTGTAGATAAGGTTGCAGGTTATTTTGCTCTAGTAGTTCTTGTCGTAGCATTTGGGGTATTTCTGGCTTGGACATTTATCACACCAGATGATGCAGGTATTGCAGTTGCATTAATTCCCGCAGTGGCTATTCTAGTAGTTGCATGTCCATGTGCACTTGGGTTGGCTACACCTACTGCAATTATGGTTGGAATGGGAAAGGGTGCAAGTAACGGCGTATTGTTCAAGGGAGGAGATGCATTGGAAATGCTAGGTAAGATCAATACAATAGTATTTGATAAGACAGGTACACTAACTCAAGGAAATCCAAAAGTCACAGATGTAATTCCAGCAAGTATCTCAAATAAAGAATTAGAATTAAAAGAAAAAAATAATTTATTAAGAATTGCAGCAATTGCTGAAAAAAATTCTGAACATCCACTTGCAAAATCAATAGTCAAAAAGGCAATTGATGAAAAACTACACATTCCATCACCTACAGAATTTTTAGCGATTCCAGGGAAAGGTGTCCGAACTGTATTTGATGGTAAAACAATTCTAGTTACTAGTCCAAATCAGATGAAACATGAGGGAATTAGTTTGGAATCCCTTGAAGATAAAATCTCTCAACTTCAAGAAGAAGGAAAAACAGTGGTTGTTGTATCTTATGATAATATGTTAATTGGAATAATTGCACTTTTAGATATTCCAAAAGTAAGTGCCAAAAAAACTTTAGAAGAATTAAGAAAAAAGAATATCAATATAGTGATGTTAACTGGAGATAATGCCAAAACTGCCAATACAATTGCAAAAGATCTCTTAATTTCTAATGTTTTTTCAGATGTAATACCTTCTGAAAAACTCAATGTCATCAAACAATTGCAAAATGAGGGTAAAATAGTAGCCATGGTTGGAGATGGAATTAATGATGCTGCTGCACTAACTCAAGCAGATATAGGTATTGCAATAGGTAGTGGTACTGATATTGCTTTAGAATCAGGAAACATCATATTATTGCGAGATGATCTTTTTGGAGTCATTTCAGCAATTGAGATAAGTAAGAAGACAATTCATAAGATTAAACAAAATTTGTTTTACGCTTTTGCATACAATACAATATTGATTCCAGTTGCAGGTATGGGTTTACTTTATCCTGCTTTGGCAGGATTGGCAATGGCTGGAAGCTCAGTATCTGTAACATTAAGTTCACTCTCTTTGAAGTTATGGAATCCTAGAAAATTTTAAACATGATTCTTGACATTTGTAATGTATCATATTGATATTGACAGAATGAGAATATAATATCGTGTCAAAAAGTTTGAAACATATTTCTTTAATGTCTGGGCTGAATTCTATTTCATCCTTATCTGCGTTAAATGGAAGTGTTGGATCATGAAATGAAAAATGAGTTCCATCAATAAAGTCTAGATGATGACCATCAAACAATAGTGCCTTATTGCCATTCATTGTTTCATGACATTTGAAACAATACACAGTGGTGTGCTGAAAAATGAAAAAGCCAAAGAAACCAGTCAAGCCAAGAAAACCGAGGAGTGACTATTGATAAAATCATTCTTTGGAGGATTAAAATCTATAAAATAACAATGATCTAATATTTTCATAATTGAGAATCTAAGATTCCTTTAACTTATTCATTGATAGTTTAAACTCATGAGTAATATTTTACAAAAAATTAAAGTGATTGACGGTTTTATCCTTGCTACGTTTACCGCTCTATTTCTAACAGTAATAATGATTTTATATTTTGTAACAAGGGAAACTCGATAATCATATCAAAAATATCATGTCTTCAGAGAAATTATATCCAAAAGGTTACCAACTCATCCACCCAGTATCTGAAAAAAAGAATGTACGAAATGAATTATTACATGCCATACTAAGTGATCATACAAAAGAACAAGAAGAGAGTTTAGACACTGATATTTTTGATGTGATGGGCAGAAGAAGATCAACAAGAAAATTTGATCCCAAACCTATCGAAGAATGGAAGATTAAAAAAATATTAGCCGCAGCTGATACTGCACCAACTGCTGGAAATTTTCAGGGATTTGAGATATTTCATGTCAAGAATCAAAAAATGAAGGAGAAATTAGTAAAGGCTGCAAACAATCAACCTTATGTAAATTCTCCACTGGTACTAGTGTATTGTAAAAATCCGTCAAGGGTTAAACTTGACTTTCCTATAACTATGCTGAAAAAATTTGCAATACAGGATGCTACACTGGCAGCATCGTATTCTCAACTTGCAGCAACAGCATTAGGTCTAAGTTCAATTTGGATTGGAATGATTAATGAGAAGAAGGTTGCACAAATTATTAAAACAAAATTGATACCCTCATCAATTTTATGCATTGGTTATCCTACAGAGAAAAAAATTCCGAAATCTAGGAGAAATCTATCTGAATTAATTCATGTGTTAGAATAACATGTCTGAATTAAAACGTCACATGGGGCTTTTCCATCTCACAATGTATGGGGTTGGACTAATCCTTGGTGCAGGAATTTATGTTCTAATTGGTGAAGCAGTTGGACTTGCTGGAAACTCTGTATGGATTTCCTTTCTACTTGGAACAATTGTTGCAATATTTGCAGGATTAAGCTATGCTGAACTTACCTCATTATTTCCAAAAGCTGCTGCAGAGTATACCTTTGTAAAACATGCCTTCAAAAATAATTTTATTGCATTCATCATTGGTTGGCTAACTGCAATTACCTCTATGATTACTGCTGCAACTGTATCTTTGGGGTTTGCAGGATATTTTGTACAATTTGTAAATTTACCAATTACTATTTCTGCTATTTTATTGATTGTGGGATTATCTATTGTAAATTTTATTGGCATCAAGGAATCCTCATGGGCAAATACTATTTTTGCAATTGTTACAGCTGGCGGATTGGGATTAATCATATTTTTAGGAATGACGTTTGAAGTCACCGAACCTATTGATTATTTTGATGCACCAAATGGTATGACTGGAATTATTTTGGCATTTGTTTTGATATTTTTTGCATTCATTGGATTCGAAGATATGGCAAATGTTGCAGAAGAAGTAAAAAGACCTAAAAAAACTCTCCCTAGAGCAATTATTCTATCAGTTGTAATTACTGGCATCATCTATGTTCTTGTTGCATTCTCTGTAGTTCGTATCTTAAACTGGGAAGAATTAGGACGTTCTACTGCACCATTAGCTGATGTTGCAGATCATGCAATAGGATTAGGTGGGAGTCTCACATTATCTGTTATTGCACTTTTTGCAACTGCTAGTACAGTTCTCATAACTCTTGTTGCAGGTTCTCGAATATTATATGGAATGGCAAAAAATAACTCACTACCAAAATCTTTGAGTATAATTCATTCTAAAACAAAAACGCCCTGGATTGCAGTTATTGCAATTTTGATAACATCTGTAGCGTTTACATTTATTGGGGATATTGTTATAGTTGCAAACATTACCGTATTTGCTGTGGTGATAACTTTTGCCATGATAAATCTTGCAGTAATTGTATTGCGATACACAGAACCAAAATTGGAAAGATCTTTTAGAGTTCCATTAAACATTGGAAAATTTCCAGTTCTGCCCCTTTTTGGATTTGCAGTCACTATTTACATGGCAGTACAGTTTCAGATCGAAATTATGCTAGTGGGACTAGTAATTATTGGCATTGGCGTGGTATTTTATCTAATCTTGAATAAACGAAAAGAGAAATTAGATGTTAAATAATTTTAATGAGAATACATTATGATTTTTTAACATATGTTAATATTTGAAATATCACAAAGTGAAATATGACAAAAAATATTCTTGTTCCTTATGATTTTACCACTTTTGCAGATAAGGCTTTTGAAAAGGCAGTAGAAATTGGCAGAAAATTTAATTCAAAAATTACACTATTAACAATAATTGGAAGTGACATTGATACATCTGGCATGTCCTTATCAAGAGCTGAAGAAGTACAGGATGAAACAGAAAAACAAGCTGAAGAAAATCTGAATAAAATAAAACAATCAACTCAAAATATGGATATTTCAGTTAAAATTATTCATAATCCATCAACAATAGATGGCATTTTATATTTTGCAGATCAAAACAATATTGATCTCATTGTATTGGGTTCTCACGGCAGATCAGGATTCAAAAAATTAATACTTGGAAGTGTGGCATCTGCAATAGTTACAAGAGCTGTCTGTCCTGTATTGACTGTTAAATCTTTAAAATAAAATAATAAAATCTAAACTAGGATATTATTTTAGACGTCGATAAATCTCTTTGAATTCTTCTGATATATTGTATACGATGTTTAATGCATGTGTTAATTGATTCATAGATGTTTTTCCCTTACCAATTTGTCTTAGAATTGTTAGGGCTTTTTGTGGAGAAGTTGTAGATGGTGGTTTTTGTCCTGTCCATGTTTTAAAAGAATCTCCCACATCTAAACAAAAATTCAAAATAAATTCTTTTCCGTTTTCCATTTCATCCATTTTGTTTTTTCCTAATACTTGTGGCAATTCATCAAATTCATTTTTTCTATCTGTGTACAATGTTTTAAGTGCCTCATGAATTTTTTCTTCAGTGTATTCTGAAGTGTTTAACATGTACAGTCCTATGATATCCATAATTCTTAGTTCTGCAAATGAACATGACTCTACACAATAAACAAAAACGTAAACTTGTATCATTAAAAATCACAAACTTGTTTTTCAATACTTTTTTTGAGAAATTAGTGCAAATCCTCTTTTTATTGTAGAAAAGATTTACAATAAATTCAAAAAAAACAACAATCCAACCATTCCAGAACATATAACAACAACGGGTATGGCAATTTTTGACTTCCACAAATATAAAACCAATAATGCGACTGCAAAAATACCAAATGATGTCAAGCTTGTCACTCCTACTTGTAAAAGTTCAATCGTAGTAATCCCAATCAGCCCAATAACTCCTGCCGTTAGTCCGTCAAGAAAAGTGTGTATTGTCTTGTTTTCAATTAGTCGTTCCAAATATTTGTGACCAAATATGGTAAATGCAAATGCTGGGAGAAATATTCCGATTGTCATTACTATTGCACCTAAAAATCCACCTCCGAGATACCCAACAAAAGTTCCAATGATTACAAGAGGCGCAGGAATTGTTCCAGAAAGACCCAATCCTTCTAAAAACTGTGTATTTGTCATCCAATTTCCAACTGCATCGTGTTGCAAAAACGGAATCACTGTGTATGCTCCACCAAACGTAAGCAATCCTGCACGAAGACCTGAAACTAAAAGATCTAATTGTGAAACATTTCTAGATGGTATGGAATTTGACTCTTGACTAACAGAGTCTAAAATATTTGGTGAGAAAATAATAAGAACTGCAAATAATGGAATCCATATTGATAACCCGATTACAGGATTTTTTCTTTTTGATATAAAATAACTAGCAGCTGAAAATGCCAGTATTATTGCAAAATGAATTTCAAGTACTGCAGATATTGCAGCAAGACCAGCAATTGCAAAAAGCCATCTATCAGATATTGCATGTTTTCCAATTCTGTGAACTGCTCGAATTAGTAATGCCCCCACTACTGCTTGAAATCCAAATAATACACCAGATAAAATTGGCGAGCTTAATCCATATGTTACATAAAGCCAAGATAGTGCCAACATCAGGAGTAATCCTGGTAACATGAATCCTAGTCCTGCAAGAAATCCACCCAAACGACCACGGGAAATAAAACCAAAATAAACACACATTTCGTGTGCTTCTGGACCTGGTAATGCTTGATACACACCTAGTATGCGATTGAATTTCTCTTTGCTGATCCATTTCTTTTGATCTACAAACTCTTCTCTAATCATTGCAATTTGTGCAACTGGTCCACCCCATGCCAAAAGACCAAAGCGAAAAAATCTAATGAATAGGTTCCAGTATGATTCGTATGCAGGATTTGTTTTAGAGGACATGATGATTGTTTATTTCAGATAGGAATTATACTATTTCAATCTGATCCATAAATTGCTGAAAATGAATTGATTGGATATGTTGTAAGTATAGTTGCTCTTAATGTAGGAATGTACTTTGTAGCACCCGTAGTTGTGATTCATACCATTAGAAAGAAACTCTAAATCCTATTAATGTGGTTATGTCAATATCAAATATCTTTAATTATCAATATGTCTTAGGATACGTGATGAGTGACGAATTTACTAGTCACTTTACGGATACAAAATTATTATTTTATTACTTCTTTGTCAAAACCTATTCACTAGATACATAACTCTACTATTTTTTGATTTTTTCAAGTAACCTAATATATGACACAAAAAATTCTAAAATGAATTGCAGGTAGTTACTGAAGAAAGATTAGCACTTTTTGCAGAAATGGAATTAAAATATGAACAAAAAGATACTGAATATTTTGTTTCTCTTTTAGAACATCCAGATTATGTTGTTAGAACAAGGGTTGCGTGTATTTTAGTTGATTTTGGTGGAGAAGATAAAGTTGCTCATATTGCTAAAGTTTTAAAAAATGATGAAAATGAATTGGTACGACATGAGGCAGCATTTGCATTAGGTCAAATGAGTTATTCTAGTGCAATTCCACCATTAACTGATGCAACACTAAATGATCCTAGTATGTTCGTACGTCACGAAGCTGCCATTGCCTTGGGCGTTGTTGGCTCTACAGCAGCAAAAGAAGCTCTTCAAAAGGCATTAAATGATCCAGAAAGACCAGTCGTTGAATCTGCAATTGTTGCATTATCTAATATTGAATTTATGGAAAAGTTAAGTAAGAATGAAAAGTTTGCAAAGTTAACAGGTGGATGAGATGAATTTTTCTTATTGGATAATAGCTATAGTTGGAGTTCTTGCAGCAATTTCCCTAGTCTTCATTGCTATGGACCCTACTGATATTATTGAACCAAGAGTGATTGTACCTGAAGAGAATTCAGTTGCTTGTACTATGCAATGGGATCCAATGTGTGGGGTTGACGGTGTTACTTATGGAAATATGTGTATGTTAGATGTAGCTGATGTAAAATTCGATTATCAAGGTGAATGTATTATTAAAGAATTAGAAGCAACACCGGAACTAGAAGCAACACCTGAACTAGAAGCAACACCTGAATTAGAAGCAACACCGGAATTAGAAGCAACACCGGAATTAGAAGCAACACCGGAATTAAAAGCATTACAGATGATTGGAATAGTTTCAATACCTCCAGGGACGGCAGTTCCAGGATGTGAAGATAAAAACAAATGCTATTTGCCTTTTGAAATTAATGTTGCAATAGGTGCAACTGTTTCTTGGATTAATGATGATTCAGCTGTACATACTGTAACAAGTGGTACTGTTGATGCTGGAATTACAGATGTCTTTGATTCTGGTATAATCATGTCCGGATCTGTTTATGAATTTACATTTGATGATGCAGGACCTTATGATTATTTCTGCATGGTTCATCCTTGGATGACTGGTAAAGTTTTAGTAAATTAGAAATCTTTGAATCCATTTTATGGTAATATTAACTCCCAATCATTTTCACCACATTTGCATTGTTTTCCGTGTGCGTTAATGTAATCCATATATTCTAAATCTGTGCAAGGGCCTTGATCTGGAATATTTATTTTGAATTTGCATTTTCTACATATTGCAATAAAATTATTCATAATTTAGACACAGAAATATCCGTAAAAAACCAAACTATTATTCAATTTTTGAGATTTGATGAAAATTAGAGTTTTCATAACACAATATTGAATAGATATTGCCATAATCAGAAAGTATCTTGATCAAAATTAACAAAGAAAATGACATCACATTCCTAACTGCCTCAGTTACTGATTTTGCAGATTCTTTAGGATATTGTGAGTACAAAATTCCATTATCTATCAAAGGGGTAAGACCCAAACCGTCACAATCCCTAATCCAAGGAACAAGGGCACATCATGCCGAGGAAAAATACGAAGCAGAACATGCAGAGTTGGAACCAGTATCTATTGAACAAATTGAAGATAAGGAAAAAGATATTGAATTTGCAAGAGAGAATATTCATTCTACTTTGATTATGCCTTTTGAATTCCCTAAAGAGAATGTCTTGCTTACACTATCTGGTAGAATTGATAAAATTCTGCGAGTTGATGAAACGTTAATTGTTCAAGATGACAAGTTTGCAGGGAGACCTCAAATTTATGATAACAAAACACAGCCTTATCCTAGCCAACTTCTCCAGGTTTTGACATATCTTAATTCCAGTTTTTCCTCAAAGAGAAAGCCAGATGTAGATGATTTCTTTGAAATGCCTCATACTCAAAAGAAATGGCAGATTCGAATCTGTGATAGAAAGACTAGAGAGCCATACAAAGTATTTTCAGAAATACAAGACGCTTTCTCACTTCATTATTTACATGTGTCATTGCAGAAATTTACAACTATCTCTATTGGAATGAGTGAGCCTGAACATCATAACAGTGTAAACAAGTGTAATGCGTGTAATTTGAAATCTTTTTGTGATTATAGAATTTAGGTTTCAGGATAAACAGTCCTAATGCATTCATAACATTCCTGACAAATATGATTTTTTGCATTGCAGTGCAAACCATCTGTTTATTTCATGTGCGGTGATTTGTTTTATTGTGAAACCTATAAAAGTTGATTTTGATTGGGAACATCCAAGTTTAGAAGAAAACTATGGCCATACACAAAGTGAGTGGGGAGAATCTATCCCAAATGACAAAAAATCACCTATCATTTATTCATATAAAATGAAATGGGAAATTACTGACGACTAGAAATATCATTTGTAAAGAAATTTACCCAGATACTAAACTGAGTAATTATTGGCGGATGTTGTTTAGATTGTTTCCTTTATTCATATGCATAACATCAAGAATATTTTGCATGAAATAATTACATGGTATCGATTTTTGATTATCAAGATTGAAAATAAACTTTTGTTGATAAATACTTTGTAAAATCAATAATATGAAATGGGAAAAAATTGCGAACATTGTGGCAAGGAAATAAAGGATCTAAACATTACCCATTGCTCTGAACTATGCATATTTGAAAGTATAAGGAAAAGCAAGAAATTTGGTAACCCTGAAAACCCCCCTAATTATGATTCTAGTTGAAAACATTGTTGTCATTTGAAATAGATGAATAGTTCTTTTACTCTTGAAAGACTATTCTTCATCCAGTATTGTTCAAGACAATTTGTATAGTTGTTCTAAATTTAATTTTTGTATGAAAATATTATTTAGTGAAATAAAGAATTTAGAATCTGAAAAATATGCTAGTGTTAACTAAAATGTAATAAAATAAAAATAATTAAAAAAATGTTTTAGATTCTTTTTTTGTGGATTTTTTCTTCAACTATTAACTCATCAATACCGGCAAGTATTCCTCTGATGATGTCATCGCTTAGATTGAAAATTGGTTTGATTTTTTTACCACTTGCATCCTTGAATTCTATCTGAATCATGAGATCATTTTCATTTAATCCCTTTTTCTTTGAAACAATGGATGTACTCAGAACTGATGTAGCTGGAATTCTTATCTCTTGAGAGTTTGTCTTAAACAAAAGCATGTTTTCTTTACTTTTATTTCTCTTCAGAACTAATTTGCCATCTAACTCATTATCCCATTGAGGATATCCTTCGATGTATTCGCAACTGAACTCTTTATCTACTTCCTCCATAGACGTTCCAGTCTCTTTTCCTGCTACTTGACTTAATGCTGTGTCTTTGAGAAAACTTACTTGGTCTCTTACAAAATTCCATAAATTACTCTCAAATTTTTTTGCAGTGTAGAGTTTCGTTATTGTTGCGGCAATACCCAGTATTGGTATGATAAACAATGGTGCTGATGATACCAAGTTTTTACCCCATTCTCCTGTACCGACGTCTACTTCAAAATTATCTGGTTTTCCAGTTATTTTGATATCTGTACTTCTTCTGGAGCCTGATACAGTTCGTAGGATTCCTGACTTTCTTGCTTGAATCAGGTATATTGATGAATTCTGATCTTTTGAAAGTCCCATTTCAAATTTGTTTTCTTGAAGATAGGTCTCAATTCTTGTTGCAAGTCTTTCAAGATTGACATTTTTTCCAACAAATAATTCATTTTTGCCCATTTCTCATTTGCCTCTTAATTTCTGAACTTTGGACTCTGGTAATTCTTCTAGGTATACTTTTAATTTTCTTTTATTCAAATTTGGAATTGATTTTATCATTGTAAGTGAATTATATTTTGATTACATGATCCTTTCTTCTTATTTATGACATGTCTTTTGATTCAATACTGTGTTTTTTGACATGTTAAAAATATTTGATTAGAGGCTTCCTAGAAACCATCAAATTTTGACTATTTTGTAAACCACACCACACTGTAAAGGCAGCTGTAAGACTGAGCGACATTTTGTTGCATGTTGCAATAAACAACTGTCATTTAGTAAAGCTCGAATATGAAAAGTAACATCGTAGATAGTATCAGTGTGCATGGTATATCGCTCACTTGATTAGATTTCTTCTTTTGATATGAGTTTAGAATCTAATCTTTTTTTCGTTCTAGATATTGTTTAAATTTTGGAAGTGCTTGATCTTGATACCATGTAATTACCTTATGGCAATCATCACATACCATCATGATTTGATCATCAAATTCTTTGACATGATGTTCGGTAAGATTATCCTTTAATTTACTGCAAACTATACAGTTACCTACTTTTGTAATTACCATATTCAGCCATAAATTATCATGAACTTAAGGATTTAGAATCTAATTCTCCAATTCTTTAGCTCTGTCATAACACTTTTTTGCCTCATCATCTTTGCCAAGTTTGTACAGTAGTGTATTGCCTTTGTGAATCCACACACTTGAATTTTTTGGATCAATCTCTATTGCTTTGTCATAATGCAGAATTGCCTGATTGTATTTGCCAAGTCTGTATAGTGCATAGCCTTTGCTAATCCATGTATCTGCACTATTTTCATCTTCCATAATTTTCTAAATATTCTATGAAATTAAGCATTTAGAGTTCATATAATTATAGAAAAGTAGAATTATTTAAAACTCTGTATTTCTCACTTTGAATTAATTTAAAATGAAACTAGTTTATTTCAGAGTAAATATTGTTTTCAAAATTTGCAGTTTTGAAATTTAATTTATTTTCTGGATCATTGGTTCGTGATTTGCTTAATGTTTCAAGTTCTACAAGAGCATCTCCTCTGAATCCTACAGAAGAGCAGTAAATTCCATCAATCAGCATTGTTCCATGTTCACCATTTTTGATATCATCTACCATATTGTAAAATTTTGTTATTTCTTTTGCGTTTATTGGATTCCCTGTTGCTTTGTTATATCCAATTGCTATGTACATTCCATTATTTTTTACTGCAACAGGAACTTTATGATTTATACCAGATGCACCAGCAATTGTATCGTTAACTATAACTTCACATTTATGATACATGCTTGATACATATGCATAGAATCTGTATTGAGCATATTTTCCTGCAGAATCTTCTTTGCACCCAACAAAAACTCTGTGTAATAATTCTAAAGATGTATCATTCATGCTTTTTAATTTATCATCCAGTCTTCCCCTTTCCTGCAATAGTGATTTACATTCTTTGGCAACTAAAACTAAAATAAAATCAGGCAGGTTATACTTTTTCAAAGTTGCTACAAATGCACCTGCTTGCGATATGCCAAAGTTCGGAAATCCTTTGTTGACTATTTTTTATCTTAATTTTATCTCATGTATAACTGTAATTGTAGAGCAGGTCAGTTGAATAACTGTACACATATCATAATTATTTTCATTCATTACAGGATATTCACGTACAATGTTATACCAATTTATGAAAAAGCACAAACTAGAAAATGATATCGTAGCATTTGTAACAGATTCTATATGTGCAACAAAAAAAGTAAATCTAAATTCAGACAAACTAGGAGAGTTCTCACTTGATGGAACAGGTGATGATTGCTATTGGTTTCATCCTGATTCACATCCAATTCCATTTTTGTCTGAAAAAAATACGACAACACTTTGTGTTTGTAAATTAACAGAGAATCTCTGTTGAGTGGTAAGGTCACTACCCATTAAATTTGCAATATTACTTTACATGATGGTTATACCCTTTGAATTCAATTAGGTCTGAAATTGGATAATACAATTTTTTTTTGGATCATCTAACAAAATAGAGAGAGATCGCAGATGATGATAAAAGGAAAACAGGAATTTAGTAGTGAGTGTGGTTGTTGTGATATTTTGGTTAATGATGGCCCTGGGTGGAAATTTTAGTATATTCTTTGAAACTTAAATAGAAATTTTGTAACTACTAGTATGACTAAACAAAAAACTGACGAAACAACATTACAATTTGTAACTGCTTTTCTAAAATCTCAAAAAGGAAAATATGAAGATACACAAATACATCTCGATAAAGTACTTGGCTTACCTAATCATCAAAATGATGAACTTGTATGGTTCTTCAAAGCATGTATGTTTCAAAAGATGGGAAAGACTAATCTCTCTCATGATTGTCTAAAGATGGCATTAATGTCATTTGACTATCCTGCAGACATTACACCCCCAACTATTGAATTTATTTCATCTAATGTTATTCAACATTCTGCACCTAAACTTGATTATGTGATATAATATTTTTAAAAAATAAATTAAAAATAATTAGAAATTAATTATTAGAATTTATTCCAGTTATGTCATTAACAAATTCTTGTGTTTTTTCATTGTTTAGTTGATTAACTTTGGCTAAGACCACTTTGTATCAAAGATGAATCTTGTTTTGACGGCTAAGTAAGATGAAATCAATACCACAATCTAGAAACCCTGAACTTGCAATCTGATGAAAATTAGATACAATTACACTTGCCAAGTTTGTGAAATTCCTACATTTAAAAATAAAAATGGAAATTATCATTATACAGAGTCACACCATATTATTCCTAGAGTGTTAGGTACTTGTGTAGTGAAGTAGGATTTTTCCAATTCAGTGTTTGTTGTTTTGTATTTACAGGACCTAAAACTGCTATATTGTTTTCATTGAGGATGGATTCTGATGCTTGTAATATTGGAGCCCTTTTTTCTTCAGTACTCATTGCAATCTTTCCTCATTCACACTGTTTATCTCATTTTCAGTTTTAATGACGTTTTCAAAATTTAATATGTAAAAATTAGATTTCTCATTTTTACCTAGCATTGGATCTGAAAATCCAATACATACTCTTACTGCGTCTACTGAATTATGTGGTTTTTCTGAAAAATACAACTGTTCATAATCAAGAAATCTATCAACGGATTGGATTACTAAATCATCTACATATCCTATTGAATTATACCCTAAGGCTAGAAGATCGTCTACAAATGCTTTGATTGTTGGATGAGTTGATTGTACTCGCATAGGGAATCTCCAACTTAGATACTCTTCTATGTTTTCAGGAGTTATCTGCATGTCTTTGTAAGGAAAGTAAGGCATATGAGCAAGAGTTACAAAAACTTCTTTTTTTATATTGTATTTTCTAATAATTCCTTCTTTTACTAAAGCGTCAATTCTATTTCTGATCATTTGTTCAGAAATGTCCCCTCCTATTAACAACGAAACGATTTTTTTGAGTGGTTGTCTTCCCCCACGAATCAATCGTAAAATTAATTGCTCTATTACATGTCTTCTAAGTTTTTCAAGAATTGGTGCAACTATTCCTGTCTGTTCTGCGAGAAGTGATATTTGATCAAATATGGGCACTGTTAATTCACGTAAAGGATTCATTTTTTCTTGATGAATTATTTCCCTCCATACTTCTTCCCAGTCAAATTTACCATGTTCAAATTTTTGGGATTGATTCAAGGAACCTTGAGCTAACAATGCCATGTCTTGAATATCTCCTTCTCTACTAGATACTGCTTTTAACAAAAAGACGTATTCATTTCTTAATACTCCTACCTTTAATTTTCCATATTCTATGTAATCTGCTGTCTGAATCATTATGTCTGATAATGATAAATCTCGCAATACTCTTTTTGTAAATATATCAATCCTACTTTTATCTGGATGAGTCAATATTTCATCTGGATATAGGCGTAAATCTTCTTGGGAATATTCTGTTTCAACTATCTTTTGATATCCTAATTTTTCCGTGAAAACTTTACACAAAATTTCAAAATCGGATGGTTTCTCAACTATCATATCACAATCTTTGGTGACTGCTTTGAGATTTTTCAATCTCATATTTTCTCCACCCATAAGAAATATTTGTAAAGGATTTGTAATGTTATTTCCTATGTCCTCAAATAATGTCGGTGTTGGTGTTGGTAAGACATATTTTTCTGGTTCTATCTCATACAGTTCTGCCTTTGATACAAATTCATTCCATGGGAGAAATAGGCTTTCATCTTTTAGTTTTTGTCTTCTAATGTATGATTCAACATCTAACCATACTGAAGATATTCCAAAAGAAGTTGCAATTTCTCTTAATCTTTTAGTGTCTATTTTATTTTTATTATACACATAAAATACTGCAGACATTATTAATCCAAGTTTATCATTATCTTTGTAAGCTGATAATACTGAATGAATAATTATATCATGAATATCTAATGGCTCTTTTTGTTTAACATAGTAATCATATGGCGAATCATATCTTATTCCCTTATCTGTGAATACAGAAAAAGCAGTTAATTCTCCTTCAGTTATTTTTCCTTTTGTAACTTTTTTGACAATTTTTTCTTTATCTGAATAAATGATTTCTGCATCTGGCTCATACATTCTCTCCCTTTCAGTTTTTAAAATTCGTGCAAAATCTACTAATTCGGTTTTAGTTGGATCTATGTGTATCCTTTCTGGGATTTTCCCCCACAAATGATTCCCTTGAGTGTCTATCTTTTTTTGTATTATTCCTATTGCTTCAAGATCAGATATGGCTCTGTAAATTGTGGCTGTTGATAATCCTGTATTTGTTAAAATTTCATTAACGGTTAATGATTCTGTCAGATAGGAAAAGACTAGTTCGTTTGAATCGTGTAAAAGATTTACCAAATTCCATTTTTGAGATATTTTTTTGAGTAGTATGGTTTTGGCATTTTCTTGTAATTCTATTGTGTTGCCTTTTTTTTTGATAAACCCCTCTTGCATGAGTTTTTTTATTACCTCATTGAATTGCCACTCTTTTACTTGGCTAATTTCTTTTAATGTTTGGATATCTTTTGTATCATTAATTATCGCCTTGATCACAGATATTGCTGTATTATTCATTTAGTATCATTAAACCACTTTAGTATATAAATATTTGTGGTTATATGATACTAAACTATTAGTATATTTAGAATAAAATACAGTAGAAGTTAAAATCTTAGCATGACTATCTCTAAATCCGTCTGCTGTGACATTCATTGCATTCCAATTTTGTGTCATGACTTGTAATATCCGCCTAGAACAAGTGGTCTTTCACTATACCACTGATTACTAAATCTTGCAGTAGGAATATTCTTTGGAATCTTTATCTCAAGAAATCCCATAATAATTAAAAATTAAAGTAGAATCTTCCACTACAGACGTTTAATCTTTAGAAAAATACACTATTTTAGTGTCCTAAGTTGTAAAATTTCCTTTAATGACTCTGTCTCTTTTACAAATAGTACAATACTCTTCCTTTGAATTACTATTAATCGGAGTTAAACAATCATTACAATATTTCATGATTTTAAGAGTAAATTGCATATTTTAAAGATATTCAAGATGAACTATTTGAGATGAACTTTTAATCTGTTCTTTAGAACTACAATCAAACCCCAAATGACTTTGTATCTTTTTCACATTTTGGACACTTTGAACCACTAGTCTTTATCCCACATTTCATACAATGCAAATTAATCCCTAAAACATCACGAGAAGGTGTTTTTGATGCCTTGATAATTAGAATTACAACTATTAGAATCGCTATAGCAATTCCAATCAATACAAGTACCATTACACAAGATATGTTGATACAGTAATATAGAGATTTAATCTTTAATTCACTCTTGTCACGTACACAAAATAAAATTGAATTAAACTCAAAAAACATACATGATCACTATTCCACCTTTACTCTATACGACAAAGTAACCTTTGATGAATCTCTGAAAATATTCAAACAAAATATCAAGGACAACTTTGATGATTTAGAGAAAATCAAATGGACTGATGAGAATATTTTGATAGAAATTAGAAAATAATTTTAGAAAATCTATTTTTTGAAACATTTACAATCACAGTCAAACATTCCTGATTTTCCCATACATTGATCATGATGTTCTTGATAGTATTTAGTGCAAGTAACCATAAATTATATTTCCAAATTGGTTTTAAATTTCTTTAAATGAGGTTTCTTTTGTTGGATGAATGATGACTGTCACTACACCCATAATTGCAATTGTAAATGTTGTAGCATCAGCTGTAATAGATGAAAAATTAGATCTAATTAAAATCCAAAAAAAGATTCCAGACATAGAGTATAATCCTGCTTTATTTCCAGGAGCTGTTTTTCGCCTCAAAACCCCTAAAACTGCAACACTACTTTTCAGTACTGGAAAAATGGTATGCACTGGTTCTAAATCTGAAGATATGGCAAGAGAGGCAGTAAAGTTAGTCGTACAGAGATTGAGAAAAGAAGGAATCAAAATCAAAAAAGATGCAGTAGTGACTGTGCAAAATATTGTATCATCAATTAATCTTGGAGGAAAAATTGATCTAGAAAAAACAGCACGAACATTACCACGAAGCTTGTATGAACCTGAGCAGTTCCCCGGTGTAATTCATAGAATGGTTGATCCAAAAACTGTAATTCTATTATTTGCATCAGGAAAACTAGTCTGTGTTGGAGCTAAAAATGAAAAAGATGTGTTTCGCTCAGTGAATAATATTCACAGTAGGCTTGAAGAACTAGATTTGATGTTGTATGATTAAATTATTTTAATCTCAAAAT
>JAPFBP010000091.1 GCA_029250275.1 Candidatus Nitrosopumilus sp.
CTTCTTCCACTGGCTTGCTTGCAACCAGATTTGTTTTAGACTCGGGGCTGTCTAAACCTTAATGAGGCATTAAGTTGAACTCATGACCTTAGAAAGTGAAAATTTGGTATTAAGGGACTCGAGTTTTGTCTTTAAATCCAATTAACTTAATTGGTTAATTCCAGATATTTTAAATCAATTACTTGTCTTAATAGGCATAAATAGTCATATGGATTTGGGGACATGTGGGTCTTTCTAACCAAAACATACATGCCCTCAGAGTATTTCCACCAGATTCTATTCTTGGCGAGACACTTGAATTTTTTGAGTTTTTAAAATATGATACAAAACAACTTCGCAATGAACATATAATTTCTAAAAATGATTTACTAGATATAATAAAAAAAAGTAGTAAAATTAAACAAAAAAAATTAAACCTCGCAAAAAAACTTGAAAAGTTTTTAGCTTCTTTGGATAAAACATTATTTTTAAAAAAAGACAAGGATGCATTAACAGAAATTAAATGGAAAGAAATTGATAGTTTTTGTAGTTTATTGCGATTAATTGAAAGAAGTGATGAACGAAAAGTACGCTGGGCACTATACTCTATTTTTAAATCTGGCAATCTAAAAATATCAAAAGATGCTGTTACATCTATTTTAAAGAATTTTAAAATTAAAAATATTGATAATATCATAAAAAAGATTCTCAAATCTGAAACATTATCTGGATTTGATGCAGATTTTGATGGAAAATATTTTGTAATCAATCATGAAATTAGCGATAAAATAGTTTCACATTATTTGACTGATGCGATTGCAGAGCCATCAAGACGTTCCCCTGGAAAACTTGAAGAAGAAATATTGAAATTAATAGATGAAGGATCATATTCCAATAAAGAAATTTCACAATCTCTTTTAGTTGATGAAGGTCTAATCTCAAGAACAATTAGTAAATTGCGAGAAAACAACCAAATCATTTTATCTAGCTTTGGACAGCATGGTGCACGATATTTTACAACCAATTGTGATAACTGTCCATTTGGCACTACCAAAACATCTTGTAGAAAAGAGGCGTTATCCTACATCATATCTACATTCATGGAAGATTTTGATTTGAGTCTTACAGCAAATGATTTTGATTCTGTTGAAACAAACCAAGCATTATTAAAAATAAAACGAATTGTGATGAATTCAAGAAAAGAGAAAAACACTAAACTTGAGAGAAATATTGGAGATAATCTCAATATTTTGCTTTCAAAAGTAGTTGACAAATTCATTGAGATAGAATCTCCAAACAAAAAATCTCCACTTCTGCCTGAAATTACGATGGAAGTGAAACCTAAATTGGCAAATCTACCATTATTGTATCAATTAGGTCTCAAAAAAGGAGCCCAAGGAGGGATTCATTTGATGGATGAAATACTACAATTGGCTTCAAAATCGATTCAAAAAGAAGACAGAGTAAAAATCAAAAAACATGCACTTTCTGAGGCCAACAAATTTCTCAACAACATTGGATTAAAGAATTAGTTTTTTGGTTTTATTGAATTAGGATTTTTTACAATATAATGAAACATGCATAATTGATCAGTGGTACATTGACATTTCATATTCACTGAATTAAATACAATTATTTAAACAGTATTTGAGTTGACTTCATACTAAATAAAATCAATTATTGATTAGATCTAAGTAATTTTTTATAACTCTTTTTGATCGATAATTTACCGGGCACCAATTACAGGTAATAAATTCTATGATAAATCTATACATTGTGATTATTCTGGAATA
>JAPFBP010000018.1 GCA_029250275.1 Candidatus Nitrosopumilus sp.
CTTCATTTTACTAATTTCAATTACAGTATTCTTTGAGAGACCTTTCTTGCTAAGGTGTACATATAGTTCAGTAGAGTCTTTAAAGTCATATTTTGAATAATCCATGTCAAAATTTTCAGTTGCCATGTCAATCATAACCCCGTTATATTATAAATACATGAGGAAAAATAGGCAGAGCTAAATAGCTTCAGCTAAACATTAGTGGGAAGGCAATCTTTTGTAGTTCAACAATTTTTGAAATATATTTTTCAGTCATCGGACGGATTATAACATGACTGTGACGAGTATAAATTTGTGAATAAGTCATTTTTTATTTATAGTGATTCAAAATATATCAAATTATTGTTTAATTCTTTTTCTTTTTCTTGTATCTTTTTCACTATGTGATAATTCTAATGAATAGTCATAATTAGGATATAGATTTTCAAACCTTTGCTCAATCGCATCTACACTATTGTCAGAATCATTATTTGTCATAGGTTCACCATATTCAGTTTTTTGGCTTTATAGAATTAGGATTGTTTGTAATGTAATGAAACAAACATAATGTATCTGTCTTACAATGACATTTCATATTTATACCTCAAAATCATAGTCAGATTCCGAATCGATGTCTTCATCGTCGAAACCATCATAATCATCTTTAACTTTTTGAGAGTAGCTCATAGCAAATGTGAGTTAATATTCCAAGATATAAACATGATGAACGATTTATTCTGAGATTTTGAAATTAAAATTTCTCATGTAGTAATTCTGTCGCTGGATAAATTTTCATTTTTTTAGATTAAATTCAATTCCTAAGAGATTTGAATCTTTTTTGAGATCAAATACTAAAGGTGTTTTTCATAGCATCAAACGCACCAGCAACTGTATGAACTACAGCAACTGTATTTTTGACTTTGAATTTTTTTAATTCATCAGATGTAAACGGTCCAATAGAAACTATAGATAATTTTACCAAATTATCAAGTAATGTATCCATTTCATAGTCTTTTGACATGATATCAAAGAAACCACGTACAGATGATGCACTAGTAAAGACCACACCATCTACTTTATTCTGTGAAAATAATTCTCGAAATCCATTCCATTGAGTTGTGTCTCTAAATGTACATACGTCATACAGATGAATCTCCAAAACATCAATGCCGATTTTATTTAGTAATTCTTTTAGAAATGGAGTAGATGCACCACTACGAGGAACAATTACCTTTTTACCAACTGCATGAATTCTTGTAAATTCTTCTCCAACACCTACTGAAGAAAAAGTTGTGGGCTGATGATTCACTTTGATTCCTTCAGACTCTAGTGCAATAGCTGTTTTAGGTCCAACAGACATCACTGTTGTATTTGCAACTGCCAATTGTAATTTCTCCAACTTGCCAGCATTCTTTGCAGTATCAAATAGTAATTTTACAGCCTTTGAACTCATGAATACAGAATAGTCAGGATCATATTTTTCAACAGATTTTAAAAACTCATCAACTATTTTTTCACCCTTACTGATAAGCTCAATTGTAGGCAGTGGGATCGGTGTAGCGTTGTTTTGTTTAGCCAAAGAAATGAATTCAGAAGCATCGTCTTGTGAACGTGTAATTGCAATTATTTTTCCATCAAGCATTATTTCCACCCAATAGTTTCTGACAAATCAACCACTTTGCCAATAATGATGTTTGTAGGAGGAGTGATTTTATTTTCTTTGACTTTTTTTGCAATATTTGTGACAGTCCCTTTAATCATTTTTTGTTGAGGGGTAGTTCCATTTTGAATTACAGCTACAGGAGTTTTTTTATCCAATCCTCCAGCGACGAGTTGTTTACAAATAACATCAATTCTAGACAATCCCATCATAATTACAATTGTATCAACAGACTTTGCAAGATTCTTCCATTTGACAAGCTCTTTTTTCTTTTCAGGATCTTCATGTCCGGTTACAAAAACTACCGACGAAGCATATTTTCTGTGAGTTAAAGGAATACCAGCATATGTTGCAGAACCAATTCCAGAAGTAATACCGGGAACAATTTCATATTTTATTTTGTTTTCTTTGAGAAATTCTGCCTCTTCTCCACCACGTCCAAAGATAATTGGATCACCACCCTTTAGTCTAACTACATTTTTTTTAGATTTTGCATATTTTACCATTAAATCATTAGTTGCATTTTGATGAGTTGTATCATCACCTACTGCACGGCCGACATAAATTTTTTCTGCCGATTTTGGAATCATTGAAATAATTTTCTTGCTGACTAATCTATCATAAAGAACAACGTCTGCTTTTTCAAGCAATTCAACTGCTCGCAATGTAATTAATTTACTATCTCCAGGTCCCGCACCAACAAGATACACTTTTCCAGTCATGATTTATTCCATTCCTCTACTTTTTCTCTCCAATTTAATGCAAGATCATTTACTCCTTTTGTACGCAGCTCTTCACCAGCATTTTTTCCTATAGATTTAGGATCATCTTTATTTCCAGTTTTATTTACATGAAGAGATTGTTTTCCATCTACAGAGAATGCAGATACAGTCAAGGTCATCTCAGAGCCATTTGATTTTGCATATGCACCCAAAGGAAATTTACATCCAGAATCAACATAATCAGAAAGAGAACGTTCAGCCTCTATTTCTAAACGAGAATCACTATCTTCAATTTTTTTTAACATTGAAATTGTTTCAGAGTCATCTGCCCTTGCAACTATAGCAATAGCACCTTGTCCTGGTGATGGAGAAAAATCATCAATAGATAACACCGTGAATTTCACATCAACTCCAAGTCTTGAGATTCCTGCCTGTGCAAGAACTACTGCATCATAAGTTTCTCCAAATATTTTTTTAATTCTAGTTTCAATGTTTCCACGAATTGGTTTTACAATTACATCTGGTCTTTTTCTTAAAACTTGTACTGCACGTCTAAGTGAGCTAGTTCCAATCACTGAACCTGCTTTGATATTATCCAATGTAGAACCATCTGAAGAAATAAATACATCATTTACTACCTCTCGTTTTGGAATAGATGCAAGGATTAGATTTTCTTCTAATTCCGATGGAACATCCTTCAAACTGTGTACTGCAAAATCTACTTCTTTTAGAGCAACAGCCCTATCAATCTCTTTTTCAAAAATTCCTTTTTGATCTATTGTAAATAGAGGTCTTGTATCAGTATCACCCTTTGTAATAATTGGTTTAATTTCATAATCACAGTCAGGATTTACTTTTTTTAATTCAGAAATAACCCAATTAGTTTGTGCAAGAGATAACTGACTCCCCCTGGCTCCAACTATGTATTTCAATTTTTCACCGATTTTAATGCAAAGTGATATGCATCAAGTGTTTTGCGTAGATCAGTTTCAGTATGAGCATCAGATAGAAAAACAACTTCAAACTGTGATGGCGCAATGAATATTCCTTTTTTCAATAAAGCCTGGAACATTTTTTGAAATTTCTTTGCATTTGCGTTCTTTGATGTTTTGTAATCAACAACGGGCTTGTCGGTGAAGAAAATTTGGTACATTGAGGCTGTAAAATTGATTTGATGAGGAATTTTCATATCTGTAGCCATATCGTCTAAAGTAGTAGAAAGTAGCAAATTGAATCGTTCAAGTTTAGAATATAGTTTGTTTTTGATTTTATTGATTATCTTAATTGAGCTAATTGCAGCACTAACAGAAATTGGATTACCTGCAAATGTACTTGCTTGGTAAACTTTACCACCAGGTGAAAGTAAATCCATAATCTCTTTTCTTCCACCTACAGCAGATATTGTAAATCCATTACTCAAAGCTTTGGCTAGAGTTGTAATATCAGGTTTTATTCCAAAATGTTCCTGAGCTCCACCTGGTGCAACTCTAAAACCAGTAACCACTTCATCAAAAATTAATGGAATGTTATTTTCTTTAGTAATTTTTCGTAAATCAGATAAAAAATTCTTTTCAGGTAAAATTAAACCCATGTTTGCTAAAATTGGTTCCACAATGATTCCAGCAACATCTTTATTTTTCTGAATTGTTTTTTGCAAGTCTTCAATATTGTTATATTCTACAACCAAAGTATTTTTTGAAACCTCATCTAATCCACCATCAGAAACAGAAATTCCATTATGTGCAGAACCAGATCCTGCTTTTACCAAAACAGAATCATGTGCACCGTGATAACATCCTTCAAATTTAATAATTTTTTTCTTTTTTGTAAATCCTCGTGCTAATCTTATTGCAGTCATAGTAGCCTCACCACCAGTGTTCATCAATCTTACTTTTTCAATTGTAGGAAAATTTCCTATGATTAATTTTGAAAGTTCAATTTCAGATTCAGTGGGAGTACAGTAAAGAGTTCCTTTGGAAAGTTGATTTGTTACAGATTGAATAATTTCTTTTCTTCTATGACCTAAAAGCAATGCCCCATAACCATTGCAATAATCAATGTATCGATTATTATCAACATCCCAAATGTATGCACCATTGGCTTTTTTTGCAAAAAATGGATAAGGCTCAAAATACCTAACAGGACTGTTAACACCTGAGGGAATTACTCTTTTTGCAATATCAAATAATTTCTTAGATTCAGACACCATTCAAGGGTATTTTAGGTCGTTATTATTCGTAATTTGTTGCTCTTTGTGCTTGAAATTTCTTCCTGAATAGAAAAGCAGCTATACTAGTTCCAATATAAGGAGCAGTCCAATATAGCCAAAGATTCTCAAAAGTGCCGGATAATAATGCAGGAGCTAGTGATCTAGCAGGATTCATTGAGGCTCCAGAGATAAATGCTAAAAATAAGATATCCAATCCAACAATGCCACCAATTGCAACACCACTAAATCCTCTCAGACCTTTTGTATATACAACATAAAATATGACACCCATCAACATCGCAGAAGCTAATACCTCAACTGTAAAAATCAACAGCATTGAAAAATCATAGTTCGGGGCATTTGCTCCAAGATTTGCCCCATCTCCAATGAATTGTAATACAAACATAGAACCTAAAAAGGCACCAATAATTTCTGCTGCAAAATAATACAATACCTGAAATTTTGTAATATGTCCAGTAATGTAATATCCAATAGTTACTGCAGGATTGAAATGGGCTAAAGATATTTTCCCAAAAGAGTAAACACCAATTAATAATGCAATAAAGGGTGCTAAAGCAGCAAATGGAATTCCTAATTTACCATCAAACATATCAGCATCATAAACAATTGAACCAGTTGCAAAAATTACCAGAATAAATGTACCAATTAGTTCTACTGTAAAAATCTGTAAATTGGAATATGTCATTTACGTCATGTCTCAAAAGTTTTGATGAGATTCATTACTTCAGATTTTATCTTATCACGAATTATTCTAACTTCTTCAAGTGATTTTCCTTTTGGATCAGAGATATCCCAATCAAGTACATCTTTTACAAACAATGATGGACATGATTCTTTATCCATACATCCCATGTTAACGATATTAGATGAATATTCTATCATAGAATTAGACAATAATTTTGGTAGTGAATTAGTCAGGTCAATTCCAATTTCTTTCATTACCTGAATTACAATTGGGTTAAGTTGTAATGAAGGAATAGTACCTGCACTTGAAACATTGAATTGTTTTGAGGCAAATTTTCTAAAAAATGCTTCAGCCATTTGACTCCTACCAGCATTTTCTACGCACACAAACAGTATATTTTCAGGCATATCTACACTATCACATAAATATTAGTTTATATAAATTTAAATTGATATGAATGGAATCAATCTTTTAAAATGTATTTGTAACGAGACACGTTTTGAAATTTTAGAATTGTTACAAAAAGATAAAGAACTCTGTGTAAACGATTTTGTTAAAAAATTAAAAAAAGATCAACCATTAGTCTCCCATCATCTAAAGACATTGAAAAAATGTGGGATTGTTAAATCAAGAGATGAGGGGAAAAAAGCAATGTATGCAATATCAAACAATCAATTATCAGAATTAATATCAAATGTTACAAAAACTAGTAAAAAAATTCCAGTTTTATGTTCAGACGATAAATGTTGTTAGAATTTTTCAGTTCGGACTACACTAACATCACTAACATAAAGAACTATAGCAAAATTAGCAAACATTGTTCTTGAGATCTCTTCAACCACATCTTGTAATTTTTCCTCACGTATGATAACTTCGACTTTGACATTTTTTTCATTTCTAAATCCTTGACCACGAATTCCACGTGCACCATTCCCATCTACTTCATAAGTTGTATAGCCAGGAATTTCATGTTTGTTTAAAATTTCAATAATATTTTTTTGAGCAAGAATCTCACAAGTGACGGTTAGTAATTTTACAGTGTAGAGTTTCATGTCCAATCCTTTATGATATAATTGAATAAGTCTATCGATCCTTCTCCGCTATGAACAATTGTCGAAATTGAAAACATGATTGGAAGTAAAACAATGATGTTGTATGGAAATGTAATTCCTAAAGCAGATGTAATGTAAAGACTAGGATTTGCTTGTGGAATTGCATGGCGTAGAACTGCAGGTGCTGCGATAAATGAAGCACTTGCCAATAGCAATCCAAACATTACTGCACCACCTAGGCTCAAACCCATGATTGTAGCTACCAATACTCCCACTATGCCATTGAAAGTTGGCATGATTACAGCAAATGCTGTAAGGAAAATTCCAACTTTTTTAATATCATCTAATCTTTGACCAACAATAATGCCCATCTCAATCATAAAAATTACAATGGCTCCAGTAAACATTTCATTAAATACTATTTTGATAGAATCAAATCCGGATTCACCAATGATATAACCTATCACGATACTTCCAAGAAGAATAACTATTGCCTTGCCAGTTACGGATTCATGTAAAACTTGAGAAAGTTTTGTTTTTGTTTCTTGAATGCCCATATCAAGATCTGACGTATCACCCTTAGTGAAAGATTTTTTTTTCTGACGAATTTGTTTTGAAACTGCCATGTTTGTTAAAAATATTGCCATAATGAAAGCAACAGGTTCTAGAACAGCTAAAATTGCAGCAAGATATCCTTCAGATGTCACACCTTGATTCTTTAAGAATGACAAACCAACTGAAAATGTAACAGCCCCTACTGCACCATATGTTGATGCTAATGCATATGAATCAAAAATATTGAATTTTCCTAATCTACGTAAAATTTGATAGTGATTTAATGTCATTAACAAGGATAATCCGATTGCAACTAACATTGGAATCAACATGTTTTCAAATCCAGTATTTCTCATCTCAATTCCACCATGAAGACCTATTGCTGCAAGAAGATAGATTGGTAAGAATTCCGAAATTGCTTCAGGAATTTTCAAATCAGATTTTATTCTAGCTGCAATAATTCCAAATAAGAAAAAGAGAATTATCGGCGTGAGTAAATTAGATTGGATTAATTGTAATATGTCCATTTGAATATTTCAAAAAAATTTGCTGAAATAAAAACCAAGTCATTATGGATTATCAAACAAACAAGTGAATCAGATATGTAAATCCAATTCCCATTGCTGCAGCACCAGGGATGGTAATTAGCCAGGAAAATACAATTTGCCTACTTACCTTCCATCTCACAGCGCGTTTTCTGCGTGCAGCACCTGCACCCATAATAGTTCCAGTAATTGCATGTGTAGTACTAGCAGGAATGCCAAATACTGCAAATACTGCAAGCATTACCCCACCGGCAGTTTCTGCTGCAAATCCTTGATATGGCCTGAGTTTTGTGATTTTAAATCCAAGTGTTTTGATTACTTTGTACCCTCCAAAGAAAGTGCCCAACCCCATGGCAGTTGCTGCAGCCAAGATTACCCATAATGGCATCTCAAGTTCAGGAATCATTCCTGCAGAAAATAAAATTAACACAATGATTCCCATGGTTTTTTGTCCATCATTTGCTCCGTGAGTTAAAGCAAACCAAGCTGATGAAATAATTTGCAATTTACCAAAAGTTTTGTTTACAGGTCCAGGTCGTTTACTTGCAAATATTGTAATTATTAATGTGGTTAATAGAAGACCAAAAATCATTCCACCTATTGGCGAAATTACAATTCCTACTAAGATTTTGCTCAAACCACCATAAACTAATTTTTCAAATCCTAATCCTATAATACCTGCCCCCATAATGCCTCCAACTAAAGAATGGCTGTTTGAAATTGGTAATCCAAAATAAGTACACATAATACTCCATCCAATGGCACCTACCAATCCACCCACAATCATGTAGACAGTAATGTCATCAGGGCTGACTATTCCTGTTGCAATAGTTGTTGCAACAGCAACACCAAAAATAAACGGTCCAATGAAATTCATTACTGCAGATAAACCCACAGCATGTATTGGTTTTAGAACGCGTGTTCCTATTACAGTAGCAACAGAATTTGCAGAATCATTAAATCCATTTACAAAATCAAAGATTAACGCTATAATAATTGCGCCTATTGCTATCTCTATCATTTAATCATCTCAAGAATATTTTAGAACGATATCTTCAATGACATCTGCAACATCCACACATCTGTCAGATGCAGTTTCCATTGTTTCATAGATATCTTTTAGTTTGATGATTTTGATTGCATCATCAGTTTCAAAGAGTTCTTTAATGGCTTCTCTATACATATCATCAACAATGTGCTCAATAGCACTAGTGTTCCTGCAATGTTGAATCATATCTTTTGGATTTTTGATATTTTGTAATTTTGAAATCATATACTCTACTTCTTTTGTAGCCTTGACTAATTCATGTGCCATATCTACAGTGTATGGTGGAGGAGTTGTGATTTTATAGCTGTAAACTCTTGCTGCAATACCATCCATGAAATCAATTACATCATCAATTTTAGATGCAATTCTTTGCATGTCCTCACGATCTAGTGGAGTGATGAAGGTTTTGTTTAGTGCAGAAAAAATATCACGAGTTAAAACATCAGCTTCAGTTTCAAGTTGATGAATTTTTTTTCCTTGTTCAACATTGGTAAGATCATCAAATAAAACCACTACGGCTTCAGAGGTTTCAACTGCTTTTTTTGCTAAATTATCTAGAATTGTTAAAAGTTCTTTGTCATTGGATTTTAACCAAGATAACCATTGTACCATGAATCATTAAATGTAAATTTACACATAAGGTTAGTCAACATGTAGTCTATTGTTCTATATAGAAACAAGGTCATTAGGCAGATCTTGAATTGATCGCATAATAGTAAACAATATTGGATTAATAAAAAAAATAAAAAGAAAAAAAGTTATTTTCGAACTGTAAAACCTTGACCCCATTGGTCAGTATTTCTAAGATCAGATGTACTTTCAGTATTTGCTTGTTCAACATTAAACATTGCATCATAAGCAGGATTGTTTGGATGGTATCCTTGGCATTCAAGGTCAAATACGTTTTCTAGTGCAAACTTGTTTTTGACATAGCTCTCTTCGTTGTTAGCATTTGTATCTACATCATAATTAGTCACTCTACAATTTACATAGTTGAATCCACGAATTACTTCTCCGTTAGATACAATATCCACATCAACATCTACAAGTATTCTATTCTGAGTTCCACGAGAATTTTGATTTTTAAGATTGTCATTATCTACATAGTTGTAAAGTAATGGGTAATCTCCAACTATTCCTCGTAATTCCAAAGTAGGATATGTTGCTTTTCTTGTAAACTCTGCAGCAGCAACGGCTTTATTTCCATTGTTTGCTTTATTTTTTTCAGTTGCAGTAAGTATTTCATTTTGTTTAAACATTGAGAATTCTATTGTCTCAGTACCATCTGCAAAAGTAAATGTTGTAAATACATCCAATCCTTGATCAGTATTTTGAAGTGGCTCTACATACTCATTTGAAAGATGGGTTGATTTCCATACTGGTGTATTGCCTCGAATTTCGTCATAATACATGTTAATTGGAGAAATTCCAGAACAAGTAAACCCTAATTGATGAACAATTACAAATCCGCTTTTTCCAGTAAATCCTTCCTCTTTGTCTGTTTGAGTATTAATTTTAGCAGCACTTACAATACAATCTCTAAATTCAAATCCTCTTAGCACATCTTCACCATTAGTGAATTCTATTAATGCATCAAAGTCAAGATTAGAAGTAGAGCCAACACCAGATACAGCTCTTGAATTATCAATGGCACGATATAGTAGCGGATAATAATCTAAAATTCCTTCTACTGAAAATTCAGGAGTATTTGGAGTTTCTTCATAAGCTGAAACTAGATTGAACACAGGAAATTCAATTGTTTCTGCCCCATCATCATAAATGAAAGTAACAGAAGTTCTCATTCCATTTGCAAATGTAAATCCAGATTCACCAAAATCAGTTAATGGTTCAGTAGGCATTGAAAATTCATTGTTAAAATTTACTCCGCTACACATAAAGTCAATTTTATCAACAATTGCAAATCCAATTTCTGCAAAATAGCTTTCATAGTCGTTAGAATCAAGTGTTTCGATTTGATAATTATCAACTCTACAAGCACGATAATCCAAAGAGATTACAGATTCACCATTTTTTATAAAATCTGCATTAACATCAAAATATTTTAATTGATAATCAAATGCGGCATTTGAAAGACGATACTTGTATGCTTCATCCATCACTTCATGTAATAATGGGGATTTGCTAACAGTGCCTTCTACGGAAAATGATACCCCAGAGTTAGATACAAAATTTTCATTCATTTTGAATACAGGAAATTCATATGTTTCAGTGCCATCTCTAAACTGGAATGTGAGTACTGGGGTGACATCATCAATCATTTTGTATCCAGTACTTTCTTCAGCATATACATTTGAAAGTCCAAAGGAAACTACAGTGAATAATGCAACAATACTAAGAAGTACAATGTTTTTTTCATTTTTTAAAGTCATTAAATCTCAAAAGCAATATTTTACATATATGCGAAATGGTAGTTCTTTACCAATAGAACATAGCAGTAGATAGTCAACCTGATTCTATATAGATAAAATAATTTTTTAAAACAAAGATCTAATCTAAATTATTATTCACAGTTAACAATTAGATCATTTGCAGAATCATAACAATTGTCATTTTCAGAACCACCGTCAAGTGCAGCCATTCCCAAGTTGCCATAAAGTACATCAAATCCTGATTGACCTTTGAGGATGTCATTTCCATCATCATCTACTGCAATAAATTGAGGAAATGAAAAAATACCAAGAGTTGATATTCCAAATTTGCCATTCGAAAATAGAGTCATAGTCTCCAAGTGCAAAAGAATATTATGTTAAAGAACTAGCTAGTAAAATTACTGATAAAGTCATAACAATATTGATAGTTGACAACAGACTATCGTTTCAAAAATTTGCAAAGATCATCAAAATTAACAACAGTTGGATTTATTGTCAACTTTATATCAAAAGGGTTTGTTTACTTCACGCGTAAACACATAGCTTGCTAGTCCCACCATTACAAGTACAAAAGCTATCAAAACTCCGAGGCTCAAAATTATTGGAATGCCACCTTCTGAGACACCAGTCATCAACTCTCTTACCAGTAAAATCGTATATGTTACAGGATTTAGTTTTGCAATTACTGCAAGCCAATCTGGTAGTAATTCTAATGGGAATAACGCAGGACTAAGCATGAACAATGGCATTCCAAGAAAATTAATCATGCCCCAAAAAGTTTCCTGAGACTTTGCAGTAGCTGCAACCATTACAGAGATTCCAGAAAAGCCTAAAGAAAATAAAATTACAATTACCATAATTGGTGCAATCATTATAGGATTAGGGAAATTAACACCAATAGCCAAAGCAATTCCTATAATCAAACTAGATTGTAATGTAGCAATTAAAGAAATTGCAGACATTTTTCCCAATGCAATGGCAGAACGAGAAATCGGAGAAGATAATGCTTTATTCATAAAACCATACCGCCTATCCCACAAAGTATTGACACCACCAAAGATACTAGTAAAAATTGCAGTAAGAATAATTACGCCAGGTGTCATGAATTCAATGTATTCTCCCTCAAATCCAACTGATTGAATCAGTGGTTGAGTTCCAGAAAATGTATTTCCAATAACAATAATCCAAATTACAGGTTGAATTAATCGAATTAAAACTCCACTGCGAGACTTTTTGTATCTTTTTAGCTCTCTCCAAAAAATTGTATAAGTATCATATAGAATGGTATTCATGCACGTAACCTCTTCATCTTTGCATGTTCACGTTTTCTATTAAATCCAGATTCATCACCTTTGATTTCATGCCCAGTATAAGAAATAAAAACATCATCAAGTGTTGGCTGAGTTAGAGAGATAGACTTTATTTTGATTCCAAGTTCTGATGAAATTTGAAATATTTTTGGAATTACTTCAGTGCCATTAAATGCAAACAGAGTAAGTTTAGAACCATCTTCGTTAATCTTCTTAACAAATTCAATTTTTCTAATCTTAGAAACAAATGACTCGTGATTTTTATCGTCATCAATCACAATGGAAATTACCTCATTCCCCATTGCATTTTTCATATTTTCAGGAGAATCAATCACTTGAATTTTTCCCCCGTCAATGATTCCCACTCTATCACACAATTGGTCTGCCTCCTCCATGTAATGTGTAGAAACAAAAATAGTCATATCAAATTCAATGTGAATTTTCTTAATGTATTCCCAAATTTTTCTACGAGTTTGGATATCTAATCCCACTGTGGGCTCATCAAGAAACAATACTTTTGGTCTATGTAGTAATCCCCCTGCAATATCTAATCTTTTTCTCATACCGCCAGAATATGTGACAACAGCCTGATCTTGTTTATCAACAAGTTCAATTAAATCCAAAACATCATCAATTCTTTTGTTGATTTCATTTTTTGGAATATGATTTAGCTTTGCTTGTAATAGAAGATTTTCTCTTCCTGTAAGATATTCATCAACAGTAGATTCTTGTTGAACATAGCCAATATTTTCTCGAACTTTTTTAGGATTTGTAGAGACATTAAATCCTGAAATTAAAGCTACTCCAGATGTTGGTTTTAGCAAAGTAGTTAGAATCATCATAGTAGTACTTTTACCAGCACCGTTAGGTCCCAAGAATCCAAAGATTTCACCCTGTTCTACAGTAAATGAAATATCATTTACTGCAATTGTGTCACCAAATGATTTGGTAAGAGATTTTGTCTCTATTGAATACAACACACTGATCGCAATTATCAATTATAAATTGCTAAGGATTAGTTTAGCCGATCTTCATAAAAAATTTAAAGACCAATTAACGAATTAAAGATATGAAAGGATTATGTCAAAAATGCCACTCATCAAATGTGGATGTAACAATTCAAGAAGGAATTCCAGTATGTGATATCTGTTCTAAAAAATCAGATTAATCAAAAAATGTTATTTTCAAAAAAGAAAATTAAAAGAAATTATTCAAGTTTTTTGAATTCTTCTTTAGTCATTCTTAAAATGACTTTTTCTCCCACCCCCCAAATTTCAGATTTGGATAAAATTTTAGAATGCATAAAACCATCAGTAACTTCAATTGATTCCAATTCGTTTGTTTCTGAATTTTTATGCAATCGCTTTACTTTACCAATTTTGTGTCTATCAATATCAGTTACTGGAATTCCAGTTCTCACATGAGGTCTGCTAAGAAGCAATGTTTCCTCAGAAAACTTGTCAATGTAATCCTTAGATAGAAAATAATCTCTACGGAATCCTTGATGGATAGTCACACCGCTTACAGCTAGTGTGTCAGGGTTAATGTGAATGTGTTTGACTTTACCATATTCGATTCCTTCTCTATCAATGACTTTTTTTCCAGTAAATGTATCGGCAGTAGCCAGATTGGCAGGCATTCCTTCAAGTTTTATTGACATACCAACAAATCAACAGATTTGCTTATCACACCGAATATCAGAAATTTCTATCAATGAGGTTAAATTACTTGACTACAAAAAAATTACGCATGGAAATTAAAGAAAATTTGTTTCGTCCAATTCTCATCACAAAGGGAAGAAAAACAGGTCAAGAACACAAAGTAATTCTCCGTGCAGTTAATCATAATGGAAAAATTTACTTTTCAAGACACAGACCAGACGGAGACTGGTTTCAAAATGTCTTGGTAAACCCACTAGTCAAAATACAGCATAATGGTATTATCTTCACAGGAAATGCAAAATTAGTAACAGATCAGGAACTAAATGAAAAAATTTCTATTCTAAAATACCCTGGAGAAGAAAGATCTAAAGAAAAAAGAGTTGCAATTGAAATAACATTAAATTAATTAGATTTTCTTAATTTCCATAAATAATATACAGTAATTCCACCTAACAACAGAGTAATCATTACAAAAGATAAAAACAAATCTGAACTTACAGATATTTCAGAATCCACAATAGTTTCTGCAACATCTAAACTGCGTTGAGTGATATCATTAGATTCAGATTCTGCAATCATATGTGTAGATGCAGGAAGTGAACGTATGAATTCTTCACTTGGAATTGATTGTATGTTCTTGGTAGATTCCTCAATAGGGAAAAAATTACCAGCAGAATTATCTACAAAGATTGTTTCGTTTTGGAATTGGGATAATGAAAACAATCCTGAAAGTCCAGTTGCAATTCCCAATCCGGCAATTTTGTAGATATGTCTAAACGAGCGAACCAATAACTTGCTTTCTTTAGTTTTTTCTGATAGTTCAGGTGGAACTATAACAAGACTAAATTTTGATGCAGAGTAAATTTTCACGTCTTGAGATTTTGAGTTTTTTTCAATCTTGGAAATTTTTACCACACCAAGATCTTGTAATTTGGTTAGATGATATTTGACTAATTGAATTGGTAGATGATTTTTTGAGCAATCTGAGTAGCAGATAGTTCTTTATTAAATAATAATTGAAGGATTTTACGGTAGCATCATTGGTAAATATCTCACTAAAGGACTTTATTTTTTCATCATCAATTGCAAGAATTTTGATATTTTCAATCAATCCATCATTTGGTAATTCATCAATAGGCAATAGAGTTGATTACCTGATGCTAGTATATGTAAATTGTTTGGTAAAATTTAAATTTCACTAAACCTTTTATCCCTAACTATGGAATGATAGTAATCACTAAATGGCAGTTTTTAAAAAATGTCTGACAAAGTGGGGATAAAAAAATGAATTCAAAAATAACAATATCAATTGTAATCGCTATTTCGGTAATAGTTACAGCAGGAATAATGTTTTCATTAGGATTTGATAATCAACCACAAATTACACAAACACCTCAAACTGAAATAATCTATGTTGACAAATCAATTTCTGAATATTTTGAAGGCACAAACAATATTAAAAAAATATCATCACATGAAGAGCTAAAAGGTATTCTAGAAACATCGTCATTATTGGGAGGAAATTTCTACGATAATCGAATGGTAAAATCCATGGCAGTTGAAGAAGGAGTAATGTTTGATAGTGCCGCATCTACAGGAGCTCTAGTTGCATCTACGCCTTCAGATGGAGCATCTAAAACAGAATCTGGAGGATCAGAGTATTCAACAACAAATGTTCAAGTTGAAAATGTAGACGAACCAGATTATCTTAAAAATGATTCAAAGTATGTTTACATTGTATCACAAAATACACTTTCAATCATTGATGCATATCCTGCAGAATCAGCAAAAATAATTTTAAAAATTGCATTGGACATTGAATCACAATACATTCAGAACATGTTCCTAAATGATGACAGATTAGTAATATTTTACAACGGACAAAGTAATGATGAGATTATTCCACAGTATGACTTTGTTCCTAGACGTTCATACAGTCCTGTTACGCATGCATTAATTGTAGATGTATCAGACAAAGAACATCCTACAATTCTAAAAAATTATTCCATTGACGGTAATTTTATGGATGCACGAATGATTGGAGACTATGCATACTTTGTAACAAACAGCAATATTGACTATCAATATCCAAGACTTCCAATAATAATGAAGGATTCAGTTAGAATTATGACACCAGATGCATTTTACTTTGATAATGTAGAGCAGTTTTCAAACTTTAACACATTAACAGCAATTGATATTTTTGGAGATAAAATAAATTCAGAATCATTTCTAATGGGCTATTCTGGCACATTCTACGTATCTGAAGATAACTTTTACTTAACATATCAACAAGATATGCCATTTGGATTCTATGAAAATTCATCACAAAATAGATTCTTTGATGTGGTAGTACCATTATTACCAAATAACATTCAAGAACAAATCAAAGCAATCAAAAATGATTTCTCAATTAACTCATCAGCACAGTGGATGAAAATTTCAGAATTGATGCAAAAATATTACAACCAGATGGATAAGAATGACAAGGAAGAATTATTTGAAAAAATTAAAGACGCATTAAACGAATACGATGTCAAAATCCAAGAAAACACTAGAAAAACAATTATTCATAAAATTTCAATTGATGAGGACAAAATTGAATACGTTGCCAAGGGTTCAGTACCAGGCAGATTACTAAATCAATTCTCCATGGATGAAAATGGAGATAGATTCAGAGTTGCAACAACTACAGAACACTATATTCAACATCAAGGAACAGTTCGTTCAAATGCAGTCTACATCTTAGATGAAGAACTAAGCATTGTAGGAGGATTAGATAAAATTGCCCTAGATGAGAGTATTTTCTCAGCACGATTCATGGGAGACAGACTATACTTGGTAACATTTCAACAAATTGACCCTTTCTTTGTAATTGATTTATCCTCAGATACTCCAAAAATACTAGGAGAGTTAAAGATTCCAGGATTTTCAAACTATTTGCACCCATATGATGAAGAACATGTAATAGGATTTGGAAGAGACACAAAAGAAATTGAAGATGGTGGAATCCAACAATTAGGAATCAAAATGGCATTGTTCAATGTAGCAGATGTTAGTAACCCAAAAGTTACAGATGATATCATAATTGGAGATAGTTCAACCCATTCAGAAGCACTGTATGATCACAAGGCATTCTTCTTTGATAAAAAAAGTGGAGTCTTATCAATTCCAATTAGCGGAGATGTTGAAAGTCTTGATGGAATGTCAAGTGCCAAAAAGTTTGCACCAGATTACAACCGTTGGAGTGGATTCTATGTATTTGATTTGAATAGTTCAGATGGATTTAATCTCAAAGGAACTATAACACATTCTGCAGAAAATTCATATTATTATGGAATGAGTAATGCAAGAACTTTCTATATTGACGATGTCTTGTATACTGCTTCTGAAGAATATTTGAAGATGAATTTCTTGAATGACTTGGAAGAAATAAATTCAATAAAACTTGAAAACACTGGAAAATTTATGGATTACATCAGTGAGGAAGTTATTCGTGAATCTACACCAGATGAATAATAGTTGAAACTCCTCGCCTATCAAATTCAACATCATTTTTAATTTCACTTAGGGTCACAGTAAATGAAATAACATCACGAGGTTTTGCATTTTCTGCATAAAGTTTAAGATGGATATCTAAATTTTCAAATTCTTGAGTAGGTAAATGTTCCTCAGCAAAATAAGCATCACATGTTGATTCAATTCTAAATCGATCGTCTTTAAAATGAAATCCAAGTTTCATTTTTCTTCCTTCTCTTGCAGTGCCCTTTACATTAACATCAATTATTCCAGGACTTGTTTCTGTGTAACCAGATTTGTGATTTACAAAAACTCCTATTTGAAGAGGCTTTCCTGCAGTGGCCTCAGCCATTTTTTGTATTCCATCATTCATAACAACATCAATTGCCTTGATTGATTGTGCAACTTTTGCTATCCATTCATTGGTTCGTGTAATGGTAGCACAAATTCCTGCACGTCTTCTTTTGTCTTCATCTTCAGGCAATTTGTAATAATCAACCCATGCCTCATAATCATGTGAGATATCCTCGATAAAATCAATACATGTTCTCCTGTAATCATCCACATTATCTGTTCTCAGTGAAGCATCATCTGTTCTCATTCCATCATAATCCATAGGCATGGCCATATTCTGAACTAATTGAAGTTCTAAAAAAACTAATCTGGGCAGAAATTAATGGTTATAATAGGAATTTTTCAGAAGAAAGTAATGATATTTTCAGAACTAGTCAGTGACTTGCAATCTGAACTGAAAAAAGACATAGCACAAATCAGATTTCTATTAAATAAAAATCCAGCAATGGCATATACCCGAATTGTTGAAATCGGTAAAGAGGTTGGGAAAAAATACAACATCAAATTAATCGTAAATTTTCCAAAACAAGGCAGAATTGAAGAATTTGAAAATTACGGTAAAAGGGATTTAAGTTTAATCATAGATTACGACAGGAAAAGATTTCCAATAGATAGAGAAATAATCAAACAAAAAGCAATTGAACTGTTAGGAGATGTTAAAACAGAAGATGCCTACATGTACGAAAATAAAGAAGGTGTAAGAGTATTTACAGATAATTGGAAAATAGATATTTTACCTCATTCAGTTCACATTTGGACGTATTTTGATGACAAAGTTACAGCATTTTGTAATTGGCTAATGGAAAATGTATATGAGATGAAAAAGGAATAATAATTTTCTAAATTAAATACTCTCAAGTTTTTCAAGTAATTCCTGAGCTTCAGTATTTTTTGGTTGAAGTTTTACGATATACCTACAACAAGCAATAGCTTTGTCTTTTTGTTCCAATGCTAAATGTACATTAGTTTTAAGAATTAAAGTCTCAACATCAGCATCATCTAATTGAAATGCTTTTTCAAAATATGGTAATGCTCTTTGTGCATCATCTACGATAAAAAAAACACTACCCATAATAAACATAAAATCATGATCATCAGAATATTCAGATTCTAAATTTCTTCCAAATGCAATGGCTACATCATACTCTCCATCTTTGAGTAGTTTTTTTAGATGTCGTTTAGGATGTTTGAAAAGACCTACCATGCTGATTCGATATTTTTAATTAATAATCACAATTTGAATGTAGATGAATCTAAGAAGATATACGCATTATTCCTTCTTTGATTAAATATTGAATTCCACCAACAAATGAATTATCATCTATGGAACCATCAGCCCACCATCCAGCATTATTCTTAATCCAAGAAGGAATTTCATTACTTCCACCAGAGGCACCTTGAGAGGTTGGAGGAATTTTCATAATACCTTCTTTAATTAAAAATTGAATTCCACCAACAAATGAATTATCATCTATGGAACCATCAGCCCACCATCCAGCATTATTCTTAATCCAAGAAGGAATTTCTTGAGATGTAAGATCTGGAATTGAGCCATCACTGGCAAAAATAGGTACAGATATTTTCAAATAATCAGATACGACACTAGGTACAATGCCTGTAGGAGATAGACCATAAATCCATATAACATAATTTGCTGTGCCAGGATCTTCTTTAACAATAAAATCAAGTGTAGCTAGTCCAGATGGTGAATAAAGGAAATCTCTACCTTCTTCTTGAGCAATAGATCTTAATTGAGTCATGTTATCATCCACAACAAGAAAATCATATTGAACCTGATTTAGAAATTCAGTATCATCATATTTACTGATAAATTTTATGAGCCATTGTGTCTCACATCCTTTAACTAGATCATCAGGGCCGTAGAAAACATTAAGTTGGTAATCAAAGTTCTTTGTAGGTTTTTTTATGCTAATTGATTTATCAAAATCAGTTTCACATCCAGCAGCTGTAAAGTCACTTTTAGTTGATTTGTATTGAGCAATAGGGGATTTTTGAACATTTTCTTTATAATCTAATAGAGTAAAGTCATATTCTGTTGGAGGTATTCCTTCTGAAACATGAGTGTATGTTTTAGCTTTTATTGGAAATGGAAAATTATCTAAAATCCAAACTTTACTTGTGGCACCACCTGTCTTCCACCCTACTTGGACGGTTTCCCAAGTTCCTGCAGGAACTTTAATGGTTTCAATTTTCATTGGAAGTATTTGTTCCCCTCCAATATTTCCAATCTTTCCCCATGATATTGCAGAAAATTCTTTTGGACCCTTTCCGCCCTGACTGCCGTCAGATGTTGCAAATGCAGATAACCAAACTATAGAAGATTTGAATGCTCCACGATAAAGCCCTAATTCTTCACTACCACCAATGGGTTCAGGTGCAACTTTTCCAAGTTCCATTTCACCTACAATTATTTTATTTCCATCAAATACAACAACTTCAGCTAACCATACAGATTCACTACCAGTTTGTTTTTCACCTTTGATCCACATATCCATTTCAAATGGAGTACATTCTTTGTAATCCACATAGCACATAGAATAAGAAAAGAAATCTCCTTGTTTGAGACCTTCACCGGCATACCATGTACTACCTTTAGGAATGGTGTCAGAGCTTACTCCTCCAGCTTGGAATTGTGCAAAAGCTGAAGGGCTTGCCAATAATCCAAAAAATAATGCAGTAATTGCTGAAATTAGCAATAATGATGTTTTCAAATCTGAAAAAAATTGTCAAAACTGATAGTTAAACGTTTTTCACATATGTAAAGAATGAAAAATAGGCAGTAAAATTTTATTCGAATAAGCAAATATAGAGGAATAAGTACAGAAATTCCAGAAATGTGTGAATGCTCCAAAGTACATTTGTTTGAAGTAGAATTCAAACTAGATGGTATGACTGTAGTTCCTACTCATAAAAATTGTGGATTTTCACTAGATGAAAAACAAGCTGACAAGTTCCAAAAAGAATTAGTAAAGTCATGGGGCTTTGAGGATGAAGACGATAAATAAAAAATAAAAAATTAGTATTGGAACTTTAATCCAATCAATAATCTTTAGTTGCTGCTTTACAAACGTCGGTATTACATTTGCAATCAGAACTGCATATACAATGACTTTGCATTGCACAATCGCAGGAATAATCTGGATCGCCGCTGTCAGCTTCGCATCCACATGCTTGATCTACCATGATAAACCAGTGATTTTACTTATTTTAAAAGGTTAGTACATCCAGATAGAATGCTATACACTTGAAAGAATCCCAAGTATTTCATTACAAGATTTCTGTACAAGTTCAGATTGCTGTTGAAGTAGATGTGAATCAGCCTCAACATCAAAGGCAACCTTTAGTATGTAAAAAAGGTCCCGCTGGCGACTTAAAGTATCCTTAATTTTCATGAAATTTTCTTTATTCACATACCCCAAATAGAAATAGCAATCAGAAAGCATAGAATTTTTTACAAAGAAATCATATTTTTGCTGAATAATTTCAGAATGGTTATTTTTTTCAATTAAATCAGAAAACCCTATTGTGGATTTCAACATCCGCTCAAGTAATGTATGAGTAGCCCGTTCAATTCCAACTGTCTGAGTTACAATAGAGATATGTTCATTGATAGTATTTTTCTCTAGTTTCCGAAATGAATCAAGCATATGAGAAGGACTTGAACGTTGATAGTTAATTGAAGAAATTGCTTTTGCCAAATAAAAAGTGGCACATTTTTGCCAACAAGAAGCAAACACATCAAAACTTTGAATAGATTCTGTAGTTTTTTGACAACAAAATTGAGATTCTATCAAACAGTTTTTTGCAAAATCAGAAAATAATGAAACATGTTTTTTATCAATCTTAGAAAGCATCATTTGTAAATCCCAAGATTCATCCTGAAGAATTTCTAATTTATAATACTGGAGAAGTTTTTCAGAATTAGTTTCAGATAATGATGCATGATGGACATTAACAAATTTGTCATCATATTTGAAAATTGTTCCGGGTTCGGATTTTTCATCAAAAACAAAAAGATCATAATCACATGAATCATAAGACAGATCAGAAGTCCTGCAGCCGCCCAACCCAATGGGAAAAGCAGATAATCCATTTTTTTCAATGAATTTTTTCATATCCATGTCATTTTTTAGAGGTGATTTTTCTATAAAGGAATCGACTCACAAAGTTTTATAAATTCATTCAAAGTCAAAACATTTCCTTTAAATTGAGATTTAATTTATTTTTTATCAAGCTCCTATAGTGTAGTCCGGTTAAGCATTTTGGCTTCTCAAGCCAAAGACTCGGGTTCAAATCCCGATGGGAGCATAGGGATTTT
>JAPFBP010000019.1 GCA_029250275.1 Candidatus Nitrosopumilus sp.
CTTCATTTTACTAATTTCAATTACAGTATTCTTTGAGAGACCTTTCTTGCTAAGGTGTACATATAGTTCAGTAGAGTCTTTAAAGTCATATTTTGAATAATCCATGTCAAAATTTTCAGTTGCCATGAATACATAAATGTCATTTTACTATTAATATATTTTACAACCTTTCCAACTATTTTTACGGAGTAGTTGCAGCTAATAAAATTATTTTTATATTATAAAAATTTCTAATTTTTCCAGAGGTATTTGTTAGCTTGAACTACACACATGTACACGTTGTAATTTTTGAAGAATGTATAACTAACATGACAGATTGTAAATTAAATAATGAAGGTCAACCTAAATAAAAAATATGCCTCGCAAATATTTAGTTGCTCGCAAGATCAAAGAGGTATTGTATCAATGACCGATGTATTAGATCTGACTTGTAGTGGACTAGATAAAATAAAATAGGTGTGTTTTTATGATTGTTGGAATTCCAAGAGAGACAAAAAACAATGAAAGTCGTGTGGCAATTGTTCCCAGTGGAGTGAAAGTCTTGACAGAGCAAGGCCATAATGTAATAATTGAACACAATGCAGGAATTGGAATTGGAATAACAGATGATGATTATATGAAAGCAGGAGCAAATGTTGTGTATAGTATAGCAAAAGTGTATGAAAACGCAGAGATGATTCTGAAAGTAAAGGAACCACTTGCAGGTGAGTATAACTTGCTAAGAGAAGGACAGATTCTTTTTACATTTCTTCATCTTGCAGCAAACAAGGAATTAGTCAAAGTTCTATTAGATAAAAAAGTTACAGCAATAGCATATGAAACCATACAAACACCTGATGGTGTATTTCCAATTTTATCTCCAATGAGTATGATTGCAGGAAGGCTTGCAAGTCAAATTGGAGCAAACTATCTTCAGATAAACAATGGTGGAAAGGGCATATTGCTTGGCGGTATTTTAGATACAGAGCCGGCAAAAATTGTAATTTTAGGAGGCGGTGTTGTTGGCATCAATGCTACAGAAGTTGCAGTCTGCCTGGGGGCCAATGTCACAGTTTTGGAAATCAATCCAAAAAGAATAGAATTCCTTCAAAGTCATTTTAACAACAGAATTACTGTTTTGCATTCTAATTCTCCTAACATATCAAAAGCCCTAATTGATGCAGATCTCCTAATCGGTGCAGTCCTGGTTCCAGGTGCTCTTGCACCAAAATTAGTTTCAAGGAAAATGATACGCAATATGAGTAACAAGGGGGTAATAGTAGATGTTGCAATTGACCAAGGAGGTTTGCTTGAAACTAGCAAGCCAACAACTCATCAGCATCCAACTTATGTGGTTGATGGCATAACACATTATGCAGTGCCAAATATGCCAGGAATAGTTCCACACACATCAACATATGCTTTAACAAAAAATACCATAAAATACATAGAGAAAATTGCAGTTCAGGGATTGGACAAAGCGGTATCTGAAGATAGTGCACTTGCCAAAGGCCTCAACATTGCAGGAGGAGAAATAAAATATTCTACACTGCATGAATTGTTTAAAAAATAATTCATTGCAATTATCATCAAAGTATTTTTTGACACGAGTCAATTCAGAACAGTTGAATCATTAACTGTCCAAAGCACAATGAACTGTAATCAATATGTGAAGATCTAACTTTGAATTGACTCTTATCTTACAGCATAGTGCGCTCATACTAATTATATATTATTCAAAAATTACAACAGTTATTACGTACTTTGAAATAATGAAATTTCTCAAAAAAATCGATAGTTTTTCTCATAACATCAATGACATCTCTAAAAATATAAAATCAAGTCAAGAGTCACAAATAATGTGCTAAAAGTTCCAATGATAAAAGCATCAATATCGCTTATCTTCTGTAATTTATCATTAACAATTTTTAGAGGGGTAAATGAAAAAAATGAAAATGAGTGATTTTTACTTGCCACCTGTTCTCCAGTGCTCACCTACGTTTCTTTTCATGATGTATTATAGTCAAAATAATCTATATAGTAGCAACACAATGTATTACATTATCTTACATGAGCAATGGCATACAATAATAATAAAATAAAAATAAATTATTTTTGATGCATTAATTCTAAAACAAGATTGTTCATATCAATTACAAGACATGCTGGATGTACAATCTTTTCAGGTGTCACTCCGCATGTGTGACAAAACAACCTTGTTGGCTCATTACATACTTTACATGTGTGTCCCACTTCTAATTTTGAACTACATATTTTACAAGATGTGCTATACATGAATAAACAATAGAAAAAGTAATTTAAAAACAATACTAAAATTAGAAGCAGCTAATTAGTTTGGCCTACTGATTCCAAATAATGAGAACATGAATAAAAAATTGTTAGCTGATACTAATTAGTCCCATCTAATTTCCATGTTGTTTAAATCTACAAACGATATACAACATACAATGAGAATTGATTTATGCAGAAAATGTGGAAAAGAATTAGAGGTTGAGAAAAAATGTTATTCATGTAATGAACCAACTGTCTTTCACTGTACAAAATGCATCTATTCTACTGTAGAACAAATACACTTTGAATGTAAAGCCACAATGATTGAGATCTTAATCAAGAGATAGTATGATAGCAACCCCGATACAAAGTGGAGATTGTTACCATCTGACACTGGTATTAGATGAGAGTGTAGGTGAAGAAATATGCAAAGCCTGTGGACAAGTCATGGATCAAAATATGGTGGACTATTCACATGATGTATTTGCCAAAGATTTTCAGGACACCAGAACGGGCCCAAAAATAACTAATAGAATTCATGATGGTGGGTTGTCTACTATAATGGGAAAATCCAACTATGACTCTAGTGGGAATCCCATTCCATACAAGCTCAGAGGATCTATGAATAGGATGAGATTGTGGGACTCTAGAAGTAAGACAAAAAATACTGCAAACAGAAACCTGGTTGTTGCGCTACTGGAAATCAGCAAACTCAAAGAAAAAATGTCATTGTCTGATGCAATTATAGAAAGATCTGCATACTTTTATCGAAAAGCCCTTGGAAAAAAACTGATTCGTGGAAGGACAGTCAAAGGGATTGCAGGGGCATGCGTGTATGCCGCATGCAGGGATCTTGGAACCACGAGAACCATCATAGAGATTGCCACCCATATGCAAGAAAACCGCAAAATGATCGCCCGCAGTTATAGGCTGTTATTCCAAAAACTGAGTCTTGAAGTCACTGTAGCGGATCCACTCTCAAGCATTGTACGGTTTTCCAACAACCTTGAATTGTCTGAAGCAATCAAACGTGACGCAATTGACATTTTGGATTTGCTAAAGACAAAAAGAGTTGTCGCAGGAAAGAAACCAAATGCGGTTGCAGCAACTGCAATTTACATGGCATGTATTCGGAATGGCGAAAATAAATCCCAAGCCAAAATAGCGGAGATATCTGGAATTACTGGAGTAACCATACGGAACAGGTTTCAGGAATTCAAAAAATATGTACCAATGATTTAGACGATAGAAGATTGAATAGAAACAATTTTCATTCTCATCAGAGAATCAAAATTGGGCAAGGTGCATTTCTAAACATGTTCTCAACAGTGCTGTGATAATGCTGTTTTTCATAGCGAGATGAGAGTTTTGTTTTTGTAGTTTTTATCAAATCTTCTATACTCAATCGATCAGATGGTGTTTTGATTCGAATGGATTTTGTTTCTGGAGGATCACCTATATCTCTAAATTCCCTTGAACCAAGCTTAATCCACCTGAAAAATATTTTGAGAATCTTTTTGTGATCATAACTTGTGTAAGTCTCTTGTCCGTTATCATTTGCATATCGTCTAACAATTTCAACAACTAAATTTCCAATGTCATTTGCCGTAGCAATATCCCAATCTTTTTTCAGATATCGAGTAAGATTCAAGATAGTTTGTAGATGCTTGTGACGTGTTGCTTTGGCCATAGATGCGCATAGCATCAGGTCATCATATCTTTGTATGATCTCTTGGTTTTTTTGAGATGTTTCATTTTGGATTAATGTTACAGTTCTTGTAATTCTTGCATCATAATCATAAATTGATAATTTTGTAGGTGAATTAACTCTGGTTTGTTGTGTAGCCAATGACAGTACAGTACGGACGGCGGAGATTTATACTAATTGGATGGCGCCGGGAGGGAGATTTGAACTCCCGTTCCCTTGCGAGAACGCGCTTTATGGTTAATAATTTCCAGGCGCGCGCCCTACCAGGCTAGGCGACCCCGGCACAAGTCTTGCGACAAAAATATTCAGCGAAATAAGATTATAAATTATGTTACTGAGAACTATTTCCAAATTGTAATGGTAGTGAATTTTTCCACAATATTTCCTTCATTATCAATTCCTCTTGCAGATATTTTGTAAAGGCCTTCCAAAGCTTCATCGCCATTATTCTTTATTTGATTCCATGAAAAAGTAATTTCATCTTTAGGGTCTAAATTAGATATTACTTCATCTGAAATCATAGGAGAGAACATTGGAATTCCAGATAATCCAGTTATTTGAAGACCATAGGAAGCATCAGAAAATGTCAGTGGAACAGTTCCAGAATTTACAATTCGAATAATTATCTCCTCACCTTTTTTAAAATCAGATTTTTCAGAAACTACAGAAATTGAAGAGCCTTCAACAAAAACTAATTGACTGGTATTTTTAACATCGATAAGATATACCCCAAAAGATAGACCGGCAACCACACCAATGCCAATAAAGAGTACAAGACTTTTTGCTAACAATTTCTTTTTAAATAATTCTTGATTTTTTAATCCTTTGGAGGAGTAGGTTTTGTTCTCCATTTTTTAGGATAAGTATTAGGTGCCATAATAATTCTTTTAGTTTCAAATGCATATCCCTTTGTAGCATCGCGGATTTCATCTTCAGACATTGTTGCTTCTGCTAATGCTACAGCTTCGCCTTTTTGTGTATAAACTCCAACAATATCCCCCTTTTTCAGATTTTGAGAAATTTGTAACACTCCAGGTATTGCTAGTTGGGCTCCATGACACATTGCATCAACTGCTGAATCTCGAATTACAACTGATTTTAATTCACTAAGAGCAAATTCTACAGGTTTTATCATTTTCATAAGTTTACTATCATCTTTTTTCTCTTCCCAATGTGCAAATGCATCTGCAAGTTCGTGTAATGTTACCAAACCATCATGTTCATAAAATTGGTCAACCCTAGTTCGTCTAAGTTCAATCATAGTTGCACCAGGTCCTAAAATTTCTCCAATATCATAGTAAAGTTTTCGAATGTATGTTCCAGCTTCACATAAAATTCTAGTCAAAAGTAATCTTTCTTTTTGTTCTAAAACTTCAAATTCATAGATAGTTCTAGTTCTGGTTTGTCTAAGAACAGCTGAACGTTGGGGAGGTTTTTGGAAAATTTCTCCTCTAAACATTTCAACAATCTCATTTAGTTTTTCCTTTGATGGAAGAGAATGAATTCTACCTAAAGCATGATATTCTTTTGGGCCATATAGTAAAACTCCTAATGCTTTAGTTGCCTCACCTAAACCTAAAGGCAAAACTCCTGACACTTGAGGATCTAAAGTACCACTATGACCAATTTTTGGAAGTTTCAAGAGGCGTTTTGTCCATGCAACAGTTTCATGACTTGTAGGGCCAGGAGGTTTATCTAAAATTATAAGTCCATAATTTAGCAATTGTTCAATAGTTCTCTTATCATAATATGTCCCATATGCATCATCAGTAATATCCTGATCAATTTCTACTAGATTTTCAAGTTGTTTAAGGGTCATAGTAATTTCCTCACAGTTTCTTTAGTAACATCAATTACTTGTTGTGCTGTTAAATTATCTGTATTTATAATTAAATCGAACACAGACTTGTCATCACCAAAATCAAAATCATATAGTTTTTTGTACAGTGCTTTATTCTTGTCAAATCTTTCTTTTGTTATTTCATAGGCATCCTTAGGACCCATATTGTCTCTTGACTGCATTCTTTTAGTACTGCTTTCATGAGAACCCTCTAGCCAAATTCTGATTCCATCTTTAATTAACCAAGGTAAAGTGTAACTGGTAATTACCATTCCACCTTGATCAAAAAGAGCAATTAGTTTTTCATCTAATTTTTTATCAAATTCAGAATTTTGTTCACGTTGATTAAGAAATTTCATTCCTTCTTCAGTATCCCACCAATCATCTCCCTTAGAGTCAAATCCATGTTCATTTGCCATCTCCTTTAAAATATCTCCTCCACTAAGATATTGTAATTGAAATTCTTCTGCTAATCCTTTAGCAACAGTTGTTTTTCCTACTGCAGGAGGGCCAGAAATAACAATAGATTTTGTCAACTGAGATCCATCGAGGTTTTTGTGAGTCTCATAATCATTCCACTAAATGCAATGGATGAAAGAAAATACCAAGCCCAAAGATATAGTGCATTTTCTTTTCCAAAACAAACATGTTCTGCATCTAATGCTTGTTCTGCAGTACATGTTAGTTGGAACATATTCCCAGGAATTACATTCAATGGAATTGGAGAAACAGCTACAGTGAAAGAGAATAACACAGGTAATACAAGATAGAATATCAATATCAATGGAATAAATGTAATCATCATAGGTCGCATGTTCATCTGCATCATTTCCATGGACATTTTGTTCATGTATGATGATTTTTTGCCTAACTCGGCGATTTTGGCTTGGTCTTTAGATCTCATGGCAGCCATTCTTTCTTTTTGCCATCCTCGGGTTTCCTTCATAATTCGTTTTAGTTTTACTGAATCAACCATTTTCTTTCTAACTGCAGAATTAAACAAATTAAGAACAACTCCAAATCCAGTTACTCCAAATAATGTAAGAATTACATCCTTAACCCAAGGATCTGCACTGCCCAAAGTCGTCGTTCCTCCACCACTTAGAAAATCAGGCAGCTGGAGATGTATTGAATCGATAAAGAGTAGAATAAAATTAAAATCCATTTTTACAGTCCTATTGCATTAACGATTTTAACAGCTGCTTCTTCAACCTTTCCCTCACCATTAAGCACATGTCTTACTGGGGCTCCAGTAATTACAGCACATGCAGAAATCATACCTGATTGAATATCTAACTCTTTTTTAATATTAGCCAATGTAATTTTATCTCTATGTCGAGTATTATCCTTCATTCGTCTATTGTAGATTTCTTCAGGTTTTGCAGAAACAGAAACAAAATTTGTAGGTTTAATGATTTTTAGAACGTGTTCTGGCAATCCAGAATAGTAACCTTCTGGAGAGTTGATAAATGCATGAGTGTCAATGATGATAATTTCTTCAGTATATGAAGCAATTTTTTCTGCTGTTACTTTTTGAAGACGTTGTTGTTCAGACAAAGGTAGTTTTCTAAGTTCGTCTCTATCAGTGAGACCATTTTCTTTAGCAACTTCAAACATTAAAGATCCAAAACTTATAATGTTAACATTTTTTTTATGATTTTTTAGAATTTCAACAATTTTAGATAGCAATGTAGTTTTTCCAACTCCTGGAATTCCTATCATTATTATTATTTTATTTTCTACCAAGTAAAGCACCCAAACGTGGCATAACAACTTCAACTTGTTCTCTAACTAACTGTGTGTAATAGTTGATGAGAATATCTACCATAAGTAAAATTCCGATTCCAGATCCAAAAACTCCAAGTACATCAGATACACCTGCTAAAAGACCCAATATGGCAGAACCAATAATTGTAACGGATGGAATGTATTTGTTTAGCAATGCTTCAACTGGTGCATTTGATCTTCGAAATCCAGGAATTTGTACATCTGCATCAAGTAAGTTTTGAGCTGCAGTCTTTGGGGATAAGCCACCAAGTGAAACCCACAATTTACCAAACACAATTACAATTCCAATCATAAATAGAATATATCCTACTGCACGCATTGGATCCAAAGCTGCAACATCTAAACCTCTTGGAGGAGTAATGTAGTAAATGATACCACCTACAGGAGTGTTTGGACTGGTAGGATCAAATTGCGCTACAAAATTCATAAAGAAATTATTGTTACGTGGATTCATGTTTGCCCATAACATTTGGAATATGAAAACAGCGTTTGCAGTAAGTGCTGAAGCCAAAATAACTGGAATGTTTGAAACATACATCAATTTGATAGGATACACTGCAGCGAAACCTCTGTATTTTGTAGAAACAATTGGAATTTCAATTTTGATACCTTGAGTAAATACAAGAATCAATAATATTCCTGCAGTAAGAAACAATCCAAAAATGCTAGGTAATTGATTTGAACGGAATAGAACATTTGTAATATCTCCACTCCCAGTTAGTGATTGTATAATGTATGGAACAATGCCAATCATTCCTCCATCCCCAGCAGGTAATGGGCTAAACATACTCCAAAGAATTTGTTGTGCAACACCTGCCATAATGAACAAACTGATTCCACTACCTAGTCCCCAACCTTTCTGAATCAATTCATCCAAGAACATGATCATGATAGACGCTGCCATTAACTGGCCAATCAGAACATACAGAACATATGGTTCTGTAACACCTGGACCATAAACTGCGATAGCATAAACGATAGATTCAGCTACGATTACAACATAGGTTACAAGTTTAGTAGCAGTTTGAAAGATTCCTCTCTCTTCTGGTTTTTTGAAATCAAATTTTAGAATATCTGAACCTCTCAATAATTGCATCAAAAGTCCAGCTGTAACAATTGGTCCTATACCTAATTCAACCAAAGTACCCTGTTGTGATGCAAAAATAACTCTAGCAAATGCTAGGAAATCAAATTGAGGTGCAGTTGCTCCAAATAGAGGAGTTTGACCCATTATCATATAGATAAGTAATGCAATTCCGCACCAGAGTAATCTAACCTGAAGTGAAATTTTCTTTTTAGGTTTTGGAACTTGTGGTAAGTATGGTTCTGCTTTAAAAACTATTTTTCGAATAATGCTAGTTATGCTACCCTCAGCCATTCTTAGGTAACACTTCTCCCCCAACAGCTTTTAATTTTTCTTCAGCTGATGCAGTAAATTGTTCAACTTTAACGGAATATGCATTTGTTATTTTTCCGCCACCAAGAAGTTTTTTGTATCCTGCAGTTACAAGATCTATAATTTTTTTGCCTCCTTCTTCTTTACCGAACTTTGTGAACAGGTCATCTAGATCTCTAAGACTAGCCCAATTTTTTATAATATTTGGCTGAGGGGTTTTAGGAATATCATGTCCATAATGATCTGGATCTTCTTTTATCATAGTACTTCTATGATGTTTCTTCATACCAGTAACTCCAAGACCACCTTTGTGACCACTTGCACGGTGTTGACCTACTTGTCCCCAACCCATGTGTCGTCCGCCCCTAAGTCGTCTTGTTTTTCGTAATCTAGTTGCCATGTTAAATCATTCTCCTTACAATAGTATCAAGTTCTTTATTTTGTCCAAGAACACCTTTCTGTCCATAAAGTTTCTTTGTGCTTCTTTTGAATCCATGTATTGGAGGTGCTAAAGCAAACCAAGGTTTTAGTGGTTTTAATTTTGACAAAGTTGCTTTACCATCAGCCAAAGCTGCTCCCAATTCTGCAGTACTTGCAAATCCAAGTTCTTTTAAATCATCAACAGTTACTTTTTGATAACCACCTTTTCTTGCTTTTTTATCTACCAATTCAGTTGCCAAAGATGCATCAATTTCAGTCCATGTTACATAGTGCTGTACTTTTCTCAACATTCCCAAAGTGTTATCTTTAGCAGGTAGAATAGTTGCACGATATTTTTTATCCAATTTTAATAAATTCATGGTAGTTGTTGCCCAATACGGACAATCTGCTTGACCTTTTATTCTAACAACGAGATATGCATTAACCATAATTTATCAACCCTGACTAAATGTCTGTCTAAGACAATCCAATACGGCTTTTGAAGTAGAATTCATCGTAGGTGTAGAACCTTTTGCTGTAGTCCATGCATCTTTAAGACCTGCTAATTCCAATAATCGTTTAATTTTACCACCTGCTACAAGACCCAATCCACGAGGTGCAGGAATGATTTCAATTGTAACACTACCACCTTTCCCTTTAACTTTGAATGGTACAGAATGTTTTTTGTCACATCTACATTCCCAACTGCCGCATCCCATTTTGATGGGACTGACATTAAGAAAAGCTTGACTGGTTGCTTTTTCAATAGCAATTCTCATTTGTTTTGATTTTCCTTGGCCAATACCCAAGTATCCATTCTCATTGCCAGCAGCAACAATTGCTTTGAATCTAGTTGATTGGCCATTTGTAGTCATTCTTTGAATAATACCTACATCGACGACTTCACTTTTCAAGTCAGGTAATAATTTCTTGATAATTCCAGACTCTTGAATACGTAATCCTGATTCATAAATTTCTTCTAAAGATGTAATTTCTCCAGATGCAACTTGTCTTCCCAAGATAGTTTTTGGAACCCAGACATCTTCTTCCTGTTCTCTTCTTGGTCGTTTTGGACGTCCATCTTTAACTCCTCCGGGAGGACCTCTTCCATATATTGGTGGACCTTTACCTCTTCCTCCTTGTCCTGGTTTAGATTGTGCTGTCTGACTCATTTCTATTTGACCTCACTATCAATTGAAGATTTTATTTTTGAAACTTCATTTTTTACTGTAAGATGTTCACCGTTAATTCTCTCATCAGGTGGAAATGTTTCTGGATCAGCTGGAACCTTAACACCGGCATCAATTACTCCTTTCAGAGCAGCTGCTATTCTTTGTGTATATCGTCTAGTTCCAGTATACATAATTGCATCTTTTGTACCGTTTCCTAAGGCCTTTTTACCAGCCAAGTAACCAGTTAGATACGCAGCAGATACACTTTTTCTAGAGCCTTTCCATCCTTTATCAAGTAAATATCTAGAATGAGCAGAAGCAATAACTTTGTCGCCAGTCATACCAGGTTTTAGAATTTGGACTTGAGTATTTTCATTAGTAATATTTACAGTGATAAAATCACGTTTGCCCATCAACATGGTCCCACGTTTTTTATAATTGGTCTTTTCTTCTCTTAATCTTCTCAATATTTTTGAATAGGCCATCTATAGAAACCGATTTCGAATCTGCTCTTATATACGTTAAGCGTGAATTAGAGCAACAAGTAAAGCCTTCTGTGTATGTAACCGATTTTCTGCCTCATCCCAAACAACAGATTGAGGACCGTCAATTACTGATGAAGTTACTTCTTGTTCTCTCTTAGCTGGAAGACAATGTAAAAAGATCGCATCTTTCTTTGCGGACTTCATTAATTTGTCATTTACCTGATACTTTGGCAAGAATTTTTGCAATCTTTTCTTATCAAGATTGTGAATAGATGAAAAAGTATCAGCTACTACTACATCTGCATTTTTAGATGCAGTAAATGGATCTGTTGTTAATTCAATGTTAGTTGTTTTCTTGGCTTCTTTGATGACAGTCTTGTCTGGTTCAAATCCTTTAGGAGTTGCAATAGACATATTGACTCCAGATAATGCAGCACCGTAAATCATAGAATTACAGACATTGTTGCCATCACCAATCCATGCAATTTTTATCCCTTTGAGTTTTTTCTTTTTCTCTTTAATGGTCATAAAGTCTGCTAAAATTTGACAAGGATGAAAAGAATCAGATAGTCCATTAATTACAGGAATACTTGCATTTTCTGCCAGTGTTTCAAGTAATTTATGATCATAAACACGTGCCATTATACAATTAGAATATCGTGAAAGAGTTTTTGCAGTATCTTCAACGGATTCTCCACGTGATAGTTGCATGTCATTTGATGAAAGATTAACTGTATGCCCACCTAATTGATACATAGCAACTTCAAAACTAACACGTGTTCGAGTAGATGGTTTTTGAAAAATCATTGTAAGTATTTTATTTTTTAAAATAGGTTTGTTTCCGTCCTTTTTGAATTCCTTTTTTAATTTAATAGAATCGTCAATTAATCCTATAAATTCATTTGGAGTTAATTCCGCTAAAGTGAGTAAATCTTTGGTTTTGAGTTTCATTTCTTAAAGAATCCTAATCGTCCTCGTTTCTTTTCAGGTTTTTCTTCTTTATCATGTTTTTGTATTTCTTTATTTTTAACATCATTTGATTCGCTAAGTTTAGGCCTATCATTTTTAATCCATTGACGAATCTTGTTACCCAAATTGATTGCATCTTTATCATTTTCAGGTGGAGGAATATCAAACAGATCAGAATAAGTTGCAATGTCAGCATCCCCAATTCCGTTAAACGGATCATCGGAAGTTGGTTCTGGTGTTGGTTCAGATTCAATGTCTTTTGTAATATCTACATTTTCTAATGAGCCAAAAACAGTTTCCAGAAAAAGTTCCTTATTGAAAGGTTTGAGATCAGGGTATTCCTGACCAACACCAACGTAAATGATAGGTGTAGAAGTAACTTTAACGATAGATAATGCAGCACCGCCTCTTGCATCAGCATCACTCTTGGTTAAAATCGAACCATCGAATTTCACATGCTTAAAGAATTCACGAGCTTGGTTTACAGTGTCATTTCCAGCTAAAGAATCACCCACAAAAATTTTCATGTCTGGATTTACAACTTTGGTAATTTTTTCAATTTGTTCCATCAAATTTTTACTCGTCTGCATTCTTCCAGCAGTATCAATTAACACACAATCGATTTTGTGTGATTTTGCATACAAAACTGCATCTCGTGCAACAGCTGCAGGATCAGAATTATAATTTTGTGCAATAATTTTTAAATTTAGACGATTTGCATGTTCCCGTAATTGTTCAATAGCACCAGCTCTAAAAGTATCAGCAGCTGCAATTACAACGGAATATTTTGCTTCCTTTAACATATGAGCAATTTTTGCTAAAGAAGTAGTTTTTCCAGTACCATTAATTCCGACAAACAAAATTAGAAAAGGTTGTTCTTGTTTCTTTTTTTCATTAATTCTTTCAAAAAGATCTATTTTTCCTGCAGAATCAAATAACGTAGAAATGCTAGAGATTAAACTATCTTTCACAAATTTCTCAATTTTATTTTTGTCAACCTTTGAACCAATTAATTTTTCTTTAAGATCAGATTTAATTGAATCAATTACCTCCATAGCAACATCAGATTCTAAAAGAGATATCTCTAATTCAAAAAGAATATTTTCTATGTCTTTTTCATTAAGTTCTTTTTCTCCAAGACTTTTCGCTGCATTTGAAAATGCACTTCGAAGTTTATCAAACATGGTTTATCCGGAAGTTGGAGGCTGTTGCATATTTTGCATCATTTGATTCATCTGTGCTTTTCCTTGCTCTAAACGAGCAGCAGCATCTTGTTTTTTTGCAGCGGTATCTTGTAATGCAATTTCAATCTCCTTAATTCTTGCTTCAAGATAATTAATTGCAGAAGGAAAATCTTTTTCGACTGCAATTCCTGCACCAATATTCATAACAATTTTTGTATTAGATAAAATTTTTGTGTGAACATATGTACCCATTCCTATTGGAACTAAAGATTCAGATTCAGGGCTCTTACTAAGAGATTTGATAGATTCGATAGAAGCAATTGCCTCTCGAAAAATATTTGTAAAAGTATATTCTCTTTGAGATAAATCAGAAAAATACGTTTCAAGCATTTGCATTTGTTGCATTAGTTGTTCAGCTTGTTCTTCACTCATGTACAACAAATATTTTCCAGATGGTTATAAATTCATTCATAGATTTTAAAAAACCTAATTAAAAATAGAATAAGAAAAATAAAAAAAATAAAGATTTAACTTTATTTTGCTTTAGAGAATCTTGATTCTACTTCATCCCAATTAACTACATTCCACCATGCCTCAATGTAGACAGGTCTTTTATTTTGGTAGTTGAGATAGTATGCATGTTCCCATACATCACAGCCAAGTAATGGTACTAATCCTTCAGTTCTTGGACTAGTTTGGTTTGGCATTGATTTGTACTCAACCTTTCCTGAAGAAGGATTGTATACTAACCACCCCCAACCGCTTCCTTGAATTACAGCTGTAGTAGATGAAAATTTCTCTTTGAAGTCAGAAAAGCTTCCAAAAGAATCCTTGATTGCATCAGCAATAGATCCTCCAGGTTCTCCGCCTCCATTTGGTTTCATGTTATTCCAAAATAACCTATGGTTATCATAACCACCACCGTTGAAATTAATTGCGCCTCTTTGAGCTTCTGGTATTGAATTAATATCAGACAAGATGTCAAGGATATCTTTTTTTTGAATATCAGCAGGACATGCTTCAAGGGCTGCATTTAGTTTGTCAGTGTATGCTTGATGATGTTTTGTGTGATGAATCTCCATTGTTTTTGCATCAATGTGAGGTTCTAATGCATCATAAGCATATGGCATTTCAGGAAGAGTGTATTTTCCCATAAATGACTATGAAAATTTATTCAATTTATTGCTTTAGTAAGCAATTCATTTTTACTTGTTAAATGGATTACAAAACTTGTGAAAATAATAGCACTCTTCTCTCTGTCAGTAGTAATATTAGGAATTTTTATTTCATCTGTCATACTAGAATCTGAAAATGAATTTATGACATATTTACAAAGAAGTGGACCATTTGTAGGTGCAGACATTCCAAGAATGGATGGAATTGATGGTTCTGGTATTAAAGTTGCAATTATAGATACAGGAGTAGATTTCAATCATCCAGATTTATTCGGATGGGGGCCAGATGGAAAAGTAATAGGCGGATATAATTTCATACAAGAAGATCAACCGCCTTTAGATACAAATGGTCATGGAACACAAGTTGCTGGAGTAATTGCAGCAGATGGAGAAATTGTAGGGATTGCACCAAAAGTAAAAATTTTAGCTTACAAAGTTTCTGAAAACGGTGAAGGAGTGTCATCAGATTTAATCATTAGAGCAATTGAAAAAGCAATTGAAGATGAGGCAGATATTATCAATATCAGTCTAGGAGTAAACAAAACAAATTCAAAAATCGAACGTGCAGTAAACTTGGCATTAGAAAAAGAAATCTTTGTTGTAGTTGCAGCAGGTAATGATGGACCAGGATTAAAAACAATAGGCAGTCCAGGAAAAAATTTTGGATCAGTAACAGTTGGTGCAACATATAACAATCTAACTTCTAGCTTAGTTGCCACTTTAGAAATTGATGAAAAACCATATACTGTAATTCCAATGGTTGGATCTTCAAAATTAGAGAAAGCAATTACAGGAAAAATAATTTTTGCAGGTTATGGAAAAATGGAAGATTTTGAAAAATTAGATGTAGAAAATGCAATAATAATAGTTGAGAGAGGCAGCAATATAGAAGATGAATTATTATATTTTTCAATTAAAGAAAAAAATGCGGCAGGAGCAGGAGCAAAAGCATTGATCATTTTCAATGATAAACCAGGAATATTTTTGGGAGAATTAATTCATGAATCTGTAGAAACAGGATACACACCACAAATTCCTGTGGTGTCTATAGATAGAGAAGATGGACTTGAGATTATAAAATCATTAAAAGAAAGCAGTAAAGGAATAATGAATTTATTTTATAATCCAGATTTTGTAGCACATTTTAGTTCTAGAGGACCAGTATCACCATTTTATATCAAACCAGAAATCGTAGCACCAGGTGCATACATCAATACTACACAAAATAATGCAGGGTATAATTTTACCAGTGGAACAAGCTTTGCAGCTCCTCATGTAAGTGGTGCCGCAGCATTGCTGCTACAAAAAAATCCAGAACTTCATCATCATGAGATTAAATCCATACTATTGACTACTGTAAAGGACGTATCAGATGCATATGGCCAGAGATTTTCAATTCATGAAGCAGGTGCAGGAAGATTAGATATTGGAAATGCATACAATGCAAAATTAATCATAATTCCACCTAATTTTGTAGTCAATGTTTCAGCTGAGAAATTAATTGCTGAGCAAAAATTTGACTTGAAATTACTTGATGGTGAATTAGATAATTTAGATATAAAATTTGAAGGCCCAGAATTTATTAATTTTGCACATATTATTGAAGGAAATACATTACTTGTCAAGATGAGTATAAGTGAAGAAAAATTTGGAGATTATGAAGGAAGAATTATTATTCATCATGAAGATATTCGTTATGTTATTCCATTCTTATTGCATTACACAGAGGGTTCAATTTTTGTAACTCAACAAAATCAAAAACTTTACTTTGATATTCATCATCCAGATGAATGGAGTTTTGCAAAAATTTTGGTTATAAACAGTAAAGATGCAAGTACATCAACTATAACTACAACTCCAGATAAAAAAACATCAATTGAAATTTATGAAAATTCAGAATATTGGATAGATGCCAAAATTCGAGTTAACGGAAACACATCAAATGCTTTTAGCACAATTGAGATCAATTCACTTGAAGAAAATCATGAAAGAGCAGACATATTACATGTTCCAGAAAAACAAATTGTAATAATCACTGTAATTTTAATTGGAATTGGAGTATTTGGTTTAATTAAGAGAAAATAATTATTGTAAAATTCGAGGACCGGCATCACTAATTTCAAGTGAAACATTTTCAAATTTTTTAAAGTTATCAACAAACATTTCTGCTAATTTTTTTGCAGAAAGTTCATAGAAATCTTTGTCAATCCAAGTATTTTTTGGGTCTAAAATTTCAGAAGGGACACCTTCCACTTCAGTAGGAATATCAAGATTGAATAAATCATCATGTCTATATTTTACGATGTCAAGTGCACCAGAAATAGCAGCAGTTACCATTGCACGGCTGTATTTGATCTTAATTCTTTCTCCAATACCGTATGGACCACCAGACCATCCAGTATTGATTAGGTAAACTACGGTATTATGTTGATTAATTTTTTCTCCTAAAAGTTTTGCATAAACTGATGCAGATCTAGGCATGAATGGGGCTCCAAAACACTGAGAAAATACAGATACTGGTTCTTTAATTCCTCTTTCTGTTCCAGCCAATTTACTAGTATATCCAGACATGAAATGATACATTGCACCTTCTTTTGTAAGTCGAGAAACTGGCGGTAAAACTCCTAATGCATCTGCAGTTAAAAATACAATAATTCTTGGATTACCACCTACACTTGGAATTACTGCGCCAGGAATGTAATCAAGAGGATATCCAACACGAGTATTTTCTGTTAATGAGTTGTCATCATAATCTGGAACATTGTCATTTAATACAACATTTTCTAAAAGAGCCCCAGGTTTAATTGCATTCCAAATTTCAGGTTCTGCTTCTTGACTTAGGTTAATACATTTTGCATAGCAACCTCCTTCAAAATTAAAAGTACCATTATCAGACCATCCATGTTCATCATCTCCAATCAATTTTCTATTTGGATCTGCTGAAAGAGTAGTTTTACCAGTACCAGATAATCCAAAGAACAAAGCTGTATCACCTTTTTCACCAATATTTGCAGAGCAATGCATTGGGAAAATACCATGTTCCGGTAAAAGAAAATTCATTACACCAAACATGGATTTTTTCATCTCACCAGCATATTCTGTTCCTCCAATCAAAACAATTTTTCTTGTCAAGTCAATTAGGATAAAAACATCAGTTCTAGTGCCATCGATTTCAGGTTCTGCCACAAAGTCATTAATACATAAAATAGTAAATTCAGGTTCATGTTTTTCTAGTTCATCATTTGTAGGTTTGATGAACAAATTACTAGAAAACATACTTTGCCAAACATGATCATTGATTACTCTAATAGGTAAACGATTTTCAGGATCAGCCCCTACAAACCCATCAAAAACAAATAATTCCTTATTGTCAACAAAATCTTTCATTTTTTCAAAAAGTTTTTCAAATTTATCACTTGGAAATTGATGATTAATTTTTCCCCAGTCAATTGTATCACGTGTTTTATCATCATATATGATAAAGCGATCATCAGGGGATCTGCCAGTGTACTTGCCAGTATTTACAGAAAGTGAGCCTGTAGAATTTACAACACCTTCCTTTCGCCCTACTGCCAATTTTACCATCTCATCTACGTTGAGATTTCGGTGAATTTTGGAAGGTTTGATCCCAAATGCAATCAATTGTGATGAAAATTTCTCAGTTGGTGCAGTACCTACAACTTGAGTCAAAAAGTTATGCCCCCAAAAATGATTTCATCAATCCCAGGCATATTCATAGGTATTCGATCCGCCTTGAGTTTCCTTATTATCTTTTTCTTATAGAGAATTTTTTTTTCATCTAGGAACGTATTTATTCTAAAATTCAAGACTCAATTTGATGACGATCAACAAAGAGCTACTTGCAAAGAGACAAGAGGTTAAAGAACACAAACCAGACTTTGTTAGACCAGAAAGTTGGCGTTATGTTAGACTTCAAACTAATTGGAGAAAACCAAAAGGTATTGATCATCATCAAAGAAAACAAAAAAGTAGAGGTCGTCCAGGTCTTGTTAAAGTTGGATATGGTGGACCTAGAGATGCAAGAGGATTACATCCTTCAGGATTTACAGATAACCTAGTTTTCAACTTAAACGATTTACAAAAATTAGATCCAAAGAAAGATGGTGTTAGATTTGGTCATAGTGTTGGTACTAAAAAGAGAAAAGAAATCATAGTTAAAGCAATTGAACAGAAATTTAAAATTTTTAACGCGAGAGTGAGTGCAATTGGTAGTAAATCTTAAAGCTAAAAAAAGACTTGCAGCCAGAGTTACTGGTGTTGGAGTTCATAGAATCAAATTCGATACAGACCATCTAGATGATATTGCAGATGCAATTACAAGACAAAACATTAGAAGTCTAATTACTGCAAACACAATCAAAATTAAACCATTTACAGGTACATCAAGAGGAAGAGCACAGGAAAAGAAAGACCAGCGAAACAAAAGAGGCGTAACTCAAGGTTCTAAACAAGGTACAAAAGGTGCAAGAGTAGGCAAGAAAGAAATCTATGTCGCAAAAGTTAGAGCATTGAGAAGATTATTGAAAATCGCAAAAGACAGAAAAGATTTGACTAATCCAGAATTTTGGACTCTTTACAAGAAAATAGGTGGAAATACTGTTAGAAATAAAGCACATCTTAGACTCCTGATGCAAGAAATTATAGAAAAACGAAAAGATTAGAATCGATAAATTATATTTTCTAAATCTACAATTTTACCATTTTGAATTTCAATTCCTTCATCATTAAGCATCTTAGTTTTAACATGTTCTCCATATGCATATCCGCCAATTTTTCCAGTAGACATTACAACTCTATGACAAGGAATAATCATAGGGTAAGGGTTTTTGTTCATTATTTTTCCAACTGCACGTTGACCATTTTTTAGTCCCACAGATTTTGCTAATTCACCATAAGTTGTAATTTGTCCTTTAGGTACTTCAAGTAATTTTTTGTAAATCTTTTGTTGAAGATTCAAAGTTTGATTACCTCAAGGTCTGTTGATTTTAAAAAATCAAGTAATTTTTGCTTGTTTGATCCTAGACCTTTCCAATCCAAGAGTGCGGCTTTTGCCATTTTGTTTTGTTCAAGAATATGAGAAAACAGTTTTTCATCAAGTTCTTCCAAAGCATGTTTTGGAATAACTGTACCAAGAGCATACTTTCCATACAACAATTCATTTGTGAATTTTACAGGATAATGAGTTCCGCCAAAACAAATTGCTATGGGATGTTCTTTGATTGGTTGTGACATTACTTTGTGAACCAATTCTGCAACAGAATTACATAATGATTCATCAGTCCATTGTTTTTCAGTGGTTCCAATTTCTACGAATATAGATGGGTTTGTCAATGCAGTAGGCCCGTGATGAGTTGCCTCTATAGTAATTTGAAAATCTAAGAATTGTGACTGATTTTTCTTCAAAGTTTGAAGATATATTTTTTGAAAATCTGGTTTTGGAATTGCAATTTCTTTATCATTTCCGCCAAATTTTGCAACAGAGAAATTTCCCGTACTATGGCAAGTCAAAGCCAATTGACCAGATTCAGCAGCATGTTTTGAGAGAAAAATGAATCCATCATAATCATATTTTTCTTCTAACCAATCAGCAAAAATGACAGGTGTTGGAATAATTACAAGATCATAATATTTTCCGCGAAAAATATCACCATCTTTGGTCATTTCTTTAGAAAGAAATTTTGCCATATTGTTACCTGCATGGTCATCTTGATACGCAACCAGTAATTCCATGAGATAAGAGATATAAGGACACCTTATTAATTTCCAGCAATGAACCCTAGGCAGACTTTGAAAAACATGGCCAATACAATGAAAATGGCTAAAAAGCCAGACAAAGATGAGTATCAACAACACCTTAGACTCGTCTTGTTAGGAATAGCAGGAGTGGGAGCTATTGGTTTTACAATTCAGTTTGTATTTTCTGTAATTACGTTTGGTAGATAAAATTGTCTGAAGAAATAAAATCACACTTGTTTGCAATTAGAACAACTGGAGGACAAGAAAAAGTTGTCATGAGATTATTAGAAGCAAAAGCAAATGCAAATAAAATCAATATTCAATCAGTGTTTTGGGTAAGTGATTTGAAAGGATACGTAGTAGTTGAGGCAATCAATCCTAGCGATGCTTATCTAGCAGTTGAAGGAGTCAGACATATTCGAGGTCAATTAAGAGGAGAATTGGAATTCAAAGATATTGAAGGTTATCTAATCAAGAAATCAACAGTTTCACAATTAGCAGTAGATAACATAATAGAAATTACAGGTGGACCATTCAAAGGAATGAAAGCGACAATTACCAGAATTGACATAGACAAAGAAGAGGCAACAGTAGTTTTGTTAGATGCATCATACCAATTACCAGTAACTGTAGACGCAAACTACCTAAAGCTGTCTACTGGAGCTTAGGAAGGATTAAATTTTCAATTTGAGTTTGATTTAACATGGGAGAACAAAAAGTATTAGCACTTGTAACAGGTGGAGCAGCATCAGCAGGCCCACCATTAGGTCCAGCATTAGGCCCTCTAGGAGTCAACATTATGGAAGTCATTAAAGCAATTAATGATAAAACCAAAGATTTCGAAGGAATGAAAGTTCCAGTAACAGTAATTGTTGATACGGATACAAAAAAATATGAAATTGAAATTGGAATTCCATCAGCTGCTGCTCTCATTCTGAAAGAAGCAGGACTCCAAAAAGGTTCAGGAGCATCAGGTAGTGAATGGGTAGGAGATGTAACTATGGATTCAATTGTCAAGGTTGCAAACACAAAACTTGACAAATCATATGCATCTTCACTAAAATCAGTTGCAAAAACAATCATTGGAACTTGTCTAGCATTAGGAATTAAGGTCGAAGGAAAGACACCAAAAGAAATTACTGCCGAAGTAACTGAAGGTAAATGGGATGAAAAATTCCAATAATTATTGAATTAAATATACAGGATTTTTATCGGTTTTTTGTAATTCTACAAAGGTTTCAGTATTTTGAATACCATCAATTTTTCCAATTTTTTCAATTACTATAGTATGGAGATCCTCAAGAGTCTTAGCATAAACATGAATCATAATATCAAATCTACCAGTTATTTCTGAAATAGATACAATTTCTGCTATTTCCATGAATCGTTTATGAATTATATCCTTAAACTTTGGATCTCTGTTTATTCCAACAGATGCTTTTACTCCTATTCCTAAGAGTGAATCATCAATCTCAATAGTGAATTTTTTAATGAGTTTTTTCTTCATCAATCTCTTAATTCTACTATAAAGAACAGAAGCATTGATTCCGAGTTTTTTTGATAATGTAGGAACTGAAATTGAGCCATCTGCAGTCAATTCATAAAGCAATTTCATATCTAATTCATCAAATCTATGCAACGTGTTAGAAAAAGATGGTTCTGATTTAATATATGTAGGTTTTCAACATAATTTGCACCTTAATTGTAATAATTTTAGTAAAAATATGTAATTTTTTAAAATAAACTATTAGCAAAAAACTCAATCTCTAAACGATTTTA
>JAPFBP010000020.1 GCA_029250275.1 Candidatus Nitrosopumilus sp.
AGCATAGGGATTTTTAATTAAAAAGACCATTTTTTATTTATTTTTTGGAATAAGTGCATCTTGAATTATTTCAAGTGCATCTTGAGCTTTTTCTGGACGTGGCAATTGAATCATAAACACATTGTCTTTTCCATAATTCGATTTTGGTGAAGAGAGTACAAGCATGGATGTTTTTGCAAGGGCTTCAAAGAAATAAAGATTAGATTTAGCATTTACAAGGAATGTTTCCACAATATTACCTTTTGAAAAAGTTAATTTCACTTCAACAAACACATTACCTAATCCATCCTGTAAAATATTCAAATCAGTATTAATAGACAGAGATTGTCCAGCAACTTTTGATAATATTTCATCATATTTTTTCTCATCTAATTCAATACAAGGAGTTTCAGTTCCATCAAAATCAAAAATGGTTATTCCAGAATGTACTTGATCTAAAAATCGCTTTAATTCATCAGACATCTTCTTTATTTTCCAAAGCTGGAATTATTTTGTCACCAGCCTTTATCAAAAATGGAGAAATGAATGCAGTGATTATTGAAATGATACCAATTAATGGAAATAAGAAAGCACTAACTGCACCCATATCTACACCAACCTTGATAATAACAATAGAAAATTCCCCTCTAGGAGCTGCCAAAGTAAAGGCTGAACGAAGTGCTTTGCTACGTCTCTGTTTAAAAATCATATTTCCAATCATATTCCCTCCAAATTTCATACCAATTGTAACTACAATCAAGGCGATAGCTACAAAAATATAATTTTCAAGTTGAGATACATCCATCAAAGCACCAACTGAAATAAAGAATATAGCCACAAACATGTCTTTAATTGGACTTGAAAGTAACTTTGCAACTTCTGCGGATTTAGATTCAGCAACTAAAACCCCTGCCAAAAATGCACCAATTGCTACTGATAATCCTACAATATTTGCGAATAACGCATAACCAAAACAAACACCTAGAACACTTAGAAGTAAAATTTCACGATGTTCTGCAGATGCAACTCTATCAATAAGAGGAGGAATAATGCGATTTCCAATAGTAAATGTTCCTACAATCAAACCAGTTGCAACCAATACAACTACAACAATAGATTCAATGGACACAGTTCCTACTAGAGCAATAGATTGTAATGAAGAAATCAGAATGACTGCTATTACGTCCTCTACAATCAAAATTCCTAGAATCATGATGGAAGATTCTTTTTTGATTTTACCCATCTCTTCTAATAGTTTGACAATGATTGCAGTACTGGATATAGATAATGCCGCTGCAATAAACAAAGCATCCATGAAGACCAATCCAAGTGCACTTGCAGTATAGAACAACACACCCAATGTTAAAAATAACCCTATAGTTCCAACACCAATAGCTACACGGCCAATACTCTTGATTTTTGCATAAGGAAATTCTATTCCAATTACAAAAAGAAGCAAGATAACACCGATTTCTGCAAAAAGATTCAATGTAGAAATATCAGATAGAATTCCAACACTTCCTAAAACATCAGTTGGCGGGCCACCTACAGGTAACACCCAAGACCAAAAAGGAGATAGAGGTCCAATCAATATCCCTGCAAAAAGATAACCTATGATCAATGGTTGTTTAATTTTGAAAAAAGCAAGAGTTACAACTGCACCTATAATCATAATAAATGCTAAGTCAGTAACAAAACTCGTATGAGGTAATTCTAGAGGTATTTGCTCAACCAGGTTTGTTACAGTATTGTTAAGTGCACTATGAATTCCACCAAGGTCTAGTTGAAGGGGAATGTTTTGCATGTTATCAGTTAACAAATTTGTTTAAAAATGGTTACGAATTGAAAATATGAAAAATACTTTTAATTCAATGCAGGCTCATTTGTTTTGAAAATATTTAACCTCTTTATGCCCAAACATCATAATCAATATGCAGAGTGATGATTAGGTCAACTGAATAAAATGAAGAGATATGACCTGGGGTATCTGACTGCATACTTGGTTACTTGGTAATCACCTTAGTATTAATAGTACGGTACCATACCGTACTATATGATTCAATGCGAATATTGTCCAAGAGGATTTATCGAGACAGTGAATGGTTTGGCTGAAAAAACATTTCATGAATTACTTCATGAACCAACTGTTGTAAACAAGTAACTCTTTACATGTTTTATTTTACACCTAACTTTTTTATCTTTAAATTTTAAATGATTTTACATGGATGCCAAAACCATAAAGAAGAAAATAATAGCAAAGGCGAAAAAAGAGCCCAATCCTTTAGCATTATTAAAAAAGGTAGCATCAGTTTCAGATTCAAACAAAGCATTACAAAAAGAGATCAAAGTAATGTCAAAAATATTTGGTGAAAATCAGAAAGTTCTAATTTCTATGAAAGGGATGATTGATGCATTAACGTCTACATTAGAGTATATTCAAAAACAATCAAAACAAATTAACATTATAGAAGATGATACTCAAAAACTATACGCAGGGTTAAACCAAGTAAGATCACAATCAAATTTAGTCAATAAAATTAACGACCAGACTTCCAAATTAGAAAAAGAAATCAGTAAAATTTCTGAATTACAAAAATTATCAAAACCAGAACAAATGGAAGACAGTATAAATTCAATTAAAAACAATTCTCAAATGATTATCAAAATTGCTCAAAGAATTGATGAAGTGAAAGAGGATCTAAGAAAAGTTTCTGGAAAGACAGATTCATTTTTAAAAATTGGGTCTGAAATTGATAATTTAAAAAATACCATAAATGAAATTTCAGGAAAAACTGCAAAATTAGATACAGGTTCTCAAATTATTGAAAGTCTCAAACAAGAACTTGGAAGAATTTCAGAGGGAGTCTCATCTACTTCAAACCTTCATTCAGAATTAGATGCAATCAAAATTACAATTGACGCCATTTCATCAAAAGCATCAAAAATTGATTCATTAGGAGGAGTAATCGATGGTCTCAAACAAGAACTTGGAAGAATTTCAGAGGGAGTCTCATCTACTTCAAACCTTCATTCAGAATTAGATGCAATCAAAATTACAATTGACGCCATTTCATCAAAAGCATCAAAAATTGATTCATTAGGAGGAGTAATCGATGGTCTCAAACAACAATTTAACACCATATCATCAAAAGCAAATGTTGTAGACAATTTGAGCATTGAAACCATCAAAGATCTAGGTGGAAAAATAGATAAAATTGAGACTGAGGTTAGCGTCCTAGTACAAAGAGCAGACCATACAGCATTTGTTGGAGAAAGACTAAAATCAGTTCAAGATGAGTTTTCTAATTTCAAAGAAAATGTCTTTGATAAAACAAACAGTATTGAACAAAAAATATCATCAGTGTCGGATACGTTAAAGAGACAAGATGAATCCACAATTGAATTCCATAAAAAATCTGAAAGATTATTTCATGAATTACAATCAGTCAAAGAAGTTACGAACAAAGCATCTAGTAATTCATCAAAAGAGGTCATGGCTTTGTTAAAGCTATCAGAGTATCAATCAAATATCAGAATGAATGCAGAGTCAAAATACGGAGTTGTAAAAGATATTGAAAAAATGGCAGCACTAACATCTGACATAGTAAATTTGTTTGATAGAATCTCAATAGAATCTGGAGAAAATATTCCATTACCTCACGAAGTAAGACAATGGGCAGTAGGCAAAATATTAGATTGTGCAGACAAGTGGGAAGTAAGATTCAGTGATGTCTATTCAATTTTAACAAATGCAATAGGCAGAGATATGCTAAAAGAAGCAATCAGAATTCAGCAAGTAAGAGACATTTATGGAATTAGAGCAGTAGATGAAATTAGAAATGATCTAAATATTTCTTGATCACTATTCATCGATTTTATTGAGTTGTTCTTTCTTTCTTTTTAATGCAACAAAGATTCCAATAATTGCTGCAATCCAAATAGCACTCATCATCATATTTGCAGGGCTGACATACATGTAGGGAGTTGCATCCATGATGTTGATTTTCAGCATTAATGATCTATTATTGATATCAAGCATTCCAGTATGATATGCAGAGTTTTCTTTTGAAATGGATGATATTTCATCAATGCCTGCAAGCATCGTGTTTATATTATTTTGAATTCGAAGGAAATTTGTAGATTCCGTTCCAAATAACCAAACAGGATTTTTTGAAATTACTTTACCATCAGAATTAAATGTTTCAGGTAAGTTTACCATCACCATATCCAAATCTGCCTGAATTGCCACTAAATGATTACGAATTACATTAGGATCTGATGAAGTTATTACGCCATCAAGATTTCCTCTAATTCTATCAAGAGGATAGATATCAGAATTATAACCAGATAACGCCATATATCCTCCAAAGATAATTATTCCAAGTATTCCAATCATGGAAAGTTTGTAAACAGTATTTGCCATATTTTCCTTCTTAGTCTTTTGTCGATTATCACTTGATTTATTTCTTTTAAATCTAGTATGAGCAAAACTCAGATATGCAATGTAAAAAAAGCCAATAGTTTGAAGAGCAATAATTGGTACAAACACAGGATTGTTTGAAAAAATGGCAATTAAAATACCCATTATTCCATATACGCCAAAAAATATTTCTAAAAGAGTTGTTTGTGTAAAGGGTAAATTGTAAGCCTTATTTTTCCAATCATCTTGTTTTGTTACTATTCCATATTTTGGAGTTCTATGAAATTCATTTTTCTTGCCAAGAACTGCATCAAATACTGCAACAGTATTGTTTACAGCCATACCAGCAGTATAGACAAGTAATGCGGGAAGGAATTTTGCCTTAGACTTCCAAGATTTACCATACATTCCATGTATAATAATAAGAGATGCACCAGGACCCATTGCAAGATATGTTGCAATTGTAAAAATAGGAAGAACATTTACTACATAGAGATTAACTTGCCCTGCTAACAATACGGGTAATGTCAAAAATTGTATCAATATCAGAGGATAAACAATATGACGTGTGAGTTGGATAAATGCCTGAATTTTTGCTTCAATTGCAACATTGCATTTTAAAGCAACATCATATAGTAATTTAACAGCACATTGAATTGATCCTTTTGCCCAACGAAATTGTTGTCGTTTAGTCCCATTCATTTGTGCAGGTAATTCAGCATTAACAACAATGTCAGGCAAGAACAAACATTTCCAACCTTTCATTTGTGCCCTATAGCTAAGATCAACATCTTCTACAAGTGTAGCAGTATGCCAACCTCCGGAGTCTTCAATACAAGCACGTCTCCAAATTCCTGCAGTGCCATTAAAATTCATGAAAAGATTGGAGTTGCTTTTTGCTTTTTGCTCTACAAGGAAATGAAAATCAAGACTGAGGGCCTGCACTTGAGTAAGGGTAGAATAGTTTTCGTTGATATGGCCCCATCTACACTGAACCAGCCCTATATTTGATGATGAAAAATGAGGTATTACTCGTTTAAGAAACCAATTCGGAGGAATAAAATCAGCATCAAAGATTGCAACAAGATCAGTATCAGTTGTTTTCATTGCATGTTTTAAAGCACCAGATTTGTACCCTTTTCTTGTTCCACGTCTTACGTGTTCAATTTGAAATCCTTGTTTTTTGTAATCATCAACTAGATCTCCAAGTAATTCAACAGTATCATCATCAGAATCATCACATATCATTATCCTCATTTTGTCTTTTGGATAATCTAAATTACAAACAGCATCTACAAGTCGTTTTGCAACATATTTTTCATTGTAAATTGGTAACTGAATTGTAACTGTAGGAGTCCCCCAATCAACAGTGGGATGAGGTTCTTTTCTAGTTCTAGAAATGAATGCAAGATAATAGAAATTAATAGTATACGCTGTGATAATTATAGCAGAAAAAATGAACAGACCAAATACAAATGAAGTGAAAGGGTTGATTGCCATATTCCTAATTTCACAGAATTATTAGTTATTATTTAAATTGCAAGAAATTAAAATTATTTTTGCTCGTAAATCTTGATTGCTTGTGGAGGACATACACCTTCACATGCAAGACAGAAAATGCAATCAGGTTCTTTTGACATTAATGGTTTTTGTGCTGAACCAGGATTGCCAGGAGTATCAAACCATTCATATACATTAACAGGACAAGCTTCAAGACATCCACCATCTGCAATACAAATATCATAATCTACTGAAACAAATTCTCCCCAAACTCCCATGATGCCGTTGCTTGTACCCTTTCTTCCCCAAGTTTTGATTGAATATCCCATAGCATCATATGCTGCAGACAATTTCATTTTTGATTTGAAATTAACATCAATTGGGCCAGGTTTTGCCCCATCAGGAATTTCAATTGAATCGTCATCTTCTTCTCCTTCTTCATCATCTTTTGCCTCAACTGGTTTTAATTTGGCACCAAGAACAATTTTTGCAAGAGGAGTTAGTTCTTCTAGTTTTTGAATGGCTGCAACTTCGGAAATTTTTTCAGATTTAACAAGATGAGAAATCATTTTGTCTGCCAAGATTGTATTTCGCAAAATTGTATCGATAACCAATTTAGCAAAATGGTCTGCTTTCTTTCTATAATCTTTAACCCAATTATGGTCACCAAATTTTTCAATTGGAAAAATTTGATAAATAATATCTACAACTTCACCAGTGACAATTTCAACTGTAACTGACAAGTCAACTTCCTCGTATCCTTTGGAATCAGGATTAGTCATGTTTTGTTCTTTCCAACGATATGTGGCATAAATCCTATCTGCGTACATGTCCATTTCAAATGTCTTTTTGAGACCATCGTGAACAGATCGTAGTTCAGCAGGTTCTTCTAATTTAATCGGTAATCTATAAAGTCCAAGTTTGTATCCATGTAACGGATAAACACCACGTTTTGCAGTGGCAGTTTCCATTGACCATACTCGATCTTTAAGAAGTAAAGACATGTAATTTGTCTAAGTTGATTTTATTTAAAAAGGTTATCCGTCATCATTAGGACATGTGAGTTCTCGGAGTTCGGTGTATTTTTTTTCCATGGCTTCTGCATGAATTAATACTTTAGATAGATCAAAGGAATCTTTTGAAAAATACCATCTAATAGGAACCCAATGTCCAATTCCATCCATGTCGTGGATCATCCCTTTATCGGCTTTGACATTAATTTTTTCGTCAATTGATGTTTCTTTAATTTCAAGACCTCGTTTTGTTTTATCCTCCATTACAATATCAGACTCACCGTCTTTGATAAAATAGAAAGTGCCTTGTTCAAGAATAGGAAGGTCTAAAAGCAATTTATTTTTCCACAGGATTTCCTATCATGTTTCCCCATTCAGTCCAGGAACCATCATAGTTTCGAACCTTTGGATATCCAAGGAGATATTTCAATACAAACCAACTGTGTGAAGAACGTTCTCCTATTCTACAATAACAAATTACATCTTTGTCTGGAGTAACTCCTTTTGGTTCATAGTTTTGTCTTAATTCTTCAACAGTCTTGAATGTACCATCAGCATCATTAACTGCAGTTGCCCATGGGATATTATTTGCATGTGGGATGTGTCCACCTCTTTGTGCATGCTCCATTGGGTATTCTGGAGGTGCTGTAATTTGACCAGTAAATTCTGCAGGGGAACGAACATCAACCATTACACTGTCTTCTTTTGTTAAAGCTCTACTAACATCAAACAGATATGCACGTAATCCCTCATCTGGAGGTTGTGCAATGTATATCGATGGAGATAATTGGGGTTCATCAGTAGTGTAATCTTTATTTTCTAATTCCCATTTTTTTCGTCCACCATCCATAATCTTTAGATTTTCATGACCGTAAATTTTGAAAACCCAAAAAGCAAATGCTGCAAACCAGTTGTTAAAGTCACCATAAAGAATAACTTCAGTATCAGCACTGATTCCATTTTTAGCCATTAAAGCCTCAAACTGTTTTTTGCCGATAATATCTCGCGTAACTGGATCATTAATGTCTCGTTTCCACCAAATTAGAGTTGCTCCATTAATGTGACCTTTTTGATATCCATTAACTGGATCATAGTCAACTTCGACTAGTTTTCTATTTTTATTCGGAGGATTTTTGGATAGCCATTCAGTGTCAACTAAAACTTCTGGATGTGCGTAACTCATGATTTGTACGGATTTGTTTTCATACTTAATTGTTTTTCCAAATAATAGTAAAAATATCATTTTTAAGTAAATACAATTCAGAAGAACTGCTTGAAATTACAAAAAGTAGCAGTGGTCAGCAAAGTAGGATCCAAGAACTCAGAGCAGGCTGCAAAAGATGTCACAAAAAAGCTTTTAGCAAAAAAAGTAACCGTGTTTACAATCTCACCAATTAAAGTTGAAGGTGCAAAACAAATGGATACGTTGGAGGAATTAAAAAAAGAAAAACTAGATTTGGTAATAACTCTAGGGGGCGATGGTACAACACTTCGAGCATTTAGAAACTTAGAAAATGAAACGCCAATTCTAACTATCAATGTAGGAGGGAATAGGGGTATTTTATCAGAAATTACAATTGAAGAAATTGATGATGCAATAGAACAAATTTTAAAAAATAATTTCTTTTTAGATAAAAGAATTAGAGTGGTTGCATCTTGTGGAGGAAAAGAATTTCCACCAGCGTTAAATGAAATTTACATCACCAGAACAAACTTGACTAAAACTGCAGAGATTAAAATTAAATTTCAAGATGACATTGTAAAACAAAAAATGGACGGAGTGATAATTGCCACCCCAAGTGGTTCTACAGGTCACTCATTTTCATTAGGAGGTCCAATTTTACATGAAAGTTTGGATGTCTTAATCATAACACCTGTTGCACCTGTATACAGATTAGCATCAATGGTTGTTCCAGATGAAAAAATTGAGATTATTTGTTCTCATGATTGTAATATTGCAATGGATGCGCAGGTTGTAAAGGCAGTTGGATATGAAGAACCAATCATTATCAGAAAATACAAAAATCATGCAGTCTTTCTAAGATTAAAGAAAAGAGGACTGAGACAGATGAGCAAACTTGGATTTTAAAATTTTAGACGCTAGTGCATTTTATGCAGGAGTTCCATTTAGATCATCAGATGTTTGGCACACGACACCATTAGTTTATGATGAAATTAAACACATAAAGAAAAACCATGATGCATTAGGAATTTTGCTTGAAACTAACAGATTAAAAATCAGAGAACCAAATTCAGAATCTACAAAAAATGCAATCAAAGCATCAAAGAATACAGGTGATTTTCCCCAGTTATCAAAGCAAGATATTTCGATTATCGCATTAGGTATAGAAACGAATGGTCAGATAATCAGTGATGATTTTGCAATTTCAAACGTAGTCAAAAATTTAGGTCTAGAAATCATACCTATCATGACAAAGGGTATCAAGGATGCTGGAAAATGGGTTCATTATTGTCCTGGATGTAGAACTAATCATACAACAGGAAAAGAATGTCCAGCGTGTGGAACACCATTAAAAAGAAAATTACTCAAGTGGAAATCGCTTTCCGTTCCACTAGTAAATGAACCATCATAAAGTTTAATTTGTTCATATTAAGAATCGTGTAAAGTTTTTTGGTTTGTTCCCTTGAGTAATTTACTTTTACTGTCTAGTGTTTTTTTAATTTTTTTTGCACGAGCTTCACCCAAACCTTCAACTTTTGCCAATTCAGCAGTAGTGGCACTAAAAACTTTCAGAGGAGTTCCAAATTTCGTTAACATTCTAACTGCAAATTTCTCTCCAATTCCAGGCAAACTACAAAGAACTGAAAGTTGTTGTTTTTCCAAATCAGAAGATTTTTTGATCTTTTTTAGGTATGGTCCTTGTGGAACATCTTTTCTAGAACACATAGACACCAATAATTTTGCAGTATGAGCAGCACTTGGAGTAGGGATTATAGGGATTTTAAAATCTAAAACAATGGTAGAAAGTGCACCGTAGAATATCATAGGATTTTCAGTTATTTCTTCAATTTCATCAACATTGCCTTCCATGAGAACTACAGGGTGTTCAAAATGTTCCTTCAGTCTAGAACATTGATCAAAAAGTCGACCATCAAAAATAGAGGCCATAAGATCACGAATACTTTTTCGTTCCACAATAGTTTCAGGTGCAACAATATAATCACCAATGGGAAGTGTTTTCATTTCAATATTCATTCCAATTGATTTGAGTAAATCAGGAATTCCACTTTTTCTTTCTCGTTCATCTACAATTATTCTGAGATTTTCTAAATTCACAATAGAACTGGAAAATAATTGTTAATATCTTTATAAAATTTATGTTGAATATTATTTTCTAGGGTTATCTACGGGTGGAGGTATATTTCGAGGAGCATTTGCAGAGCCACCTTTCATCATTTCAGTAATTTTTATTTCTTGTTCTTTGAGAGTTTCTTTGAGACGTGTTTCTTGTTTTTCAAGAACTGTAGAACGTGTTTTAGTAAGCTCAATTCGTTCTTCTAATTCATCAATTAACTCCTGTTTTTTGGATTGAATCAATATAGTGCCAGCTTGTTTGAATACTGCATCACCATCGGCAACTTTTCTTAATTCTTCAAGAGCCTTTTCAGTTTCGGCTTTTTCCATATCAAGATGTTGTTTTTGAGTCATAATTGATTGTAAATTCTGTTGTGATTGTTGCATTTTCATAAGCTGTTCTTGAAGCCATGGTGGCATTTGTCCTGCTGACATGTTTAATCAAAAAATTTGTTTCGTTATATCTTTACCGATTCAATTGAATCATAGCTGGCTTGAATTAATCGAAGAGTTGAATTCAAGTTTGCTCTAAGATGAGTTAATTGTTCAGTCTCAGATGTGATGATAATTTTTTCATCAAAAATTATCTGAGTTTTTACAGGATTTTCAGAATAGAATTCATTATCAGTATTTACAGAATCATAAATTGCTTTTGTCTTATCTTTTGCGTCAACTGTAATTTTTACACTAAAGTTTAATGTCATATGCTGTACCAGCTACTTTATAGCTGCATTTTTTACATGACCAAATTCCAACTGCATCACGTCCAAATTTTTCTGAACCACATTCAGGGCAAGTTCTTTTTTCTTTTAAGGTGAAATGGATTTTTGTATATTGTTTTCTAAGTTTGATTCCGTAACGAGCACCTAATCCTTTAAGGGCTTTTTTTGCTTTTGTGTGTTTGACCATTTTATTGACTACCTTTTTGAGATTCTTTTAATATTTCTCTTATTTTTGCGCCTACTCGTATAGATATTTCACCACATTGATTAATTTGATCCTGTGTGAATCCATCACTGCCACCTTTTTGTAGTGCACAAATATTTCCATTAGAATCACTTGTAATGGTAATACGGGCATCCATACTATCCCACTCATCTCCATTTGGATCAACTATGATATGATTACCAATTCTTCCCATGGTTACAGATACAGGAATTGTAGAAATTGGTAAAGCAGTTTCTCCACCCTCAACAAGTTGTGGTTTATCATCAACCCAATTCCATTTAGGGGTTTTTGATGTAAGTAATGCTGCAGTACTGGCATAAGAGCATGCATCAAACAGATTTCCATCATAATCAACAACAACATTATCAGCAAATACACCAATAACGGATTTATCTTTCTCTATAACTAATTGCGAAACATCAATCATGTGACTTTCTCTAATACCCCTATCAACAACTCTTGCTAATTCAATTACATGAGGTTGTGGAGGACCAGTTTCAACAGTAGGATGGGATAATGGTAATAGTTCAGCAGTACAAATGAAAAGACCTTTGTCGCCAGTATCTGGGAAAGGTCTATCTGGTTGAATTTTTACCCCACATATTACTTCAGTATCACCAAGACGAACTCTTGCTGAACCATTTGCGTGAGGGATTGCATTAGTTTCAATAATAAGTTTACGTGGTTCATCAAATGCACGTCCATCAACACGTTTTCCTTCTTCTAACAATTCAAGGATTTGTGCTTTTTTTAATTGATCAATAACTGAAATAGATGTCAATTTTAATCTCCTCCTTTTCCAAAGTATTTGTCAGTAAGTGCTTTCTTTTGTAATTCATAAACAATTTTACAACCTTGCACTCCTACATCTACACATTTCTTGTATTCTTCAGGAGTCAAAATTCCATCTAATTGTAATAGTGTAATTTTTTTAAGACTTGGCATGTAGCCAATTGGCATATCTGCCTGACCTGCTTGATCTTCTTCATTGTTAACATCAAGTACGATAGTATCTGCAACTTTGCCAGCAGCAATTGATGCAACCATATCCCTCATAGGGATTCCTGCATCAGCTAATGCAACAGAAGCTGCAGTAAGAGCAGCACATCTTGTTCCACCATCGGCTTGTAATACTTCAATAAATACATCAACTGCAGTTCTTGGAAATTTTTCTAGCATCACTGCAGGTTCTAAAGCTTCTTTGATTACTTTGGAAATTTCAATTTCTCTTCTTGATGGTGCAGGATTTTTTCTTTCAGTAACAGAAAATGGTTCCATATGGTATCTAACTCTTAAAATTCCAGTATCAGTATTTGACATGTGTTTTGGATGTACATCTCTTGGACCAAAAACTCCAACTAGAATTTTGTTATTACCAAATTCAATGTAAGCAGAACCATCAGCATTTTTTAGTCCCCCGGCTTTAATCATAATTCGTCGTGGTTCGTCTATTTTACGACCATCACAACGAATACCATTCTCGTCCAATAGGACCATTGTTGCGTTTCGTCCGCCCATTATGATTCATTATCCTTTATTTCTAACATTTCTTTAATTTGGTCAGTCAAATTAGCAACATGTGCTTTTTCATTAACCATCTCAATTGCTTTTTTAGCCTTTAATAATCCCTCTGGAGATTCACAGGAAACCACTACCCAGCCATTCTGACCAATTGTTACTACTGCATTTGTTGCCATTTCTATCATCTGAATCATGCTGCCTTTCTTTCCAATTAATCGTGGAACCTTACTTGGAGAAATTTTTATCAAAACACCAGAATCAATTTTACCTAAATCCCTATCAGAAATTGTTACTAGAGGATCTCTAGTTCTATCAAAATTGGCGATTCTTGCTGCCACTAGATCTCCTGTTTTTAATTTAGATGAAAGTTCATCTGCATGAGCAGAAAAATCTCGTCCAAAAACATCTTGTGCAGGTAAGAATCCAACATAACAGGAATTGATGTCCAACTCCCAAGATAATGAAGTATGAGAATTGATTTTACCAATTACAAGATCATCAATTTTAGGAATATATTTTCCAGTTAACGTAATTACTTTAACAGAGTCATCATAAATTTCAGAAATACCTATAGTTGTAGAAATTATCTTATCGCCTTCAAGAATTACATTTTGTTCAGGTCTAAAAGGACCAGTAGTTATTACATCGCCTGGAATAACGTATTTTCTTTTATTATCCATTATTGAACTACCTCAACTGAGGCAGAGCCCTTAGTTATAGAACCTAATCTGTCTATCACATTTGGCCTTGCTGCAGCAGGTATTTCAAGTATTGCTTTTAAGGAACCATTATTTTGCCATTCTTCAGATTTTAAAGAACCTACAGACTTTAGCATTGCATAGGATTGTGACGCAAACTGTGCTGGAATTATAATTTCCAATTGTAAACTTTCTGTTTTTAATGCAATTATAGAACGTAGTTGTTCAACAATATCTTTGACCTGTTCATCCACACTTTTTTGAGGATCAACTGAAACCCTCCCATCTTTCATAGCCTGTTCAATTCTCAATGGAGGGTGAGGTAGGTGTGTTTTAGGATCTACGTAGGTTTTAGCAATATATGTGACAATCTGCTTTTTCTTATCTTCCATCATTTTTCTTCTTTGATCAGTAGTAAGATTCAGATCACCTTTTTGCATTATAATTTCTGCAATCTTAGTAGGATCTTCAGTCTTGAAGGCCTTGAGTAGTTTTTCTGCTGATGGTCTTGTGCCTTTTCCAGAATCAGTATAAATCTCATCTGAAACTAGAACTACTGAAATATCTTTTTTCTTTCCAAGTTTGTATTCTAATGCAGGGTCTGGCTTTACCATGATTTCAAATTTTTCTCCCTCAAAGGAATATCTTACTAGTGTAACATCAGTCATTTCTAAAATTAGTATGTGGATTTGTTATTTATCTGTATTAAGAATTATTTTTCAAAATCATAATTTATGAACTATTTCAAAATAGTATTTAGAATATATAAAAAGTAGACATTATCAATGAGTAAATTCATTCCTAACTATGCCTAATATCGAGCTAGATTTTTATGTGGATTTTAGGAATTTTGCTCATTGTCATCATTAGAGATTATTAGTAAAGATGATCAGAAAATTGCTATAAAACTGAAAGGTATTCCATTGCAGTATGCTAACGCACTTAGACGAGTATGTCTAAATGGTGTTCCAGTATTTGCAATTGATACTGTAGATATTATTATGAATTCATCTGTTCTGCCGGATGAAGGATTAGCCCATAGATTAGGACTTATTCCAATAACAACAGACTTGGCAAGATTTAACGAACCATCAAAGTGTGAATGTCAAAGTGAAACAGGGTGTTCAAACTGTAAAGTAATGCTAATTTTAGATTCAGGGGACTCGGACGTTACAAGAACAATTTTCTCAAATGAATTATCTTCAGAAGACGATTCAATTAAACCAATTTCAGATAAGATTCCAATAGTCCAATTAGCACCAGGTCAAAGAATCAAAATTGAGTGTTATGCTAGACTAGGACGTGGAACTGATCATGCAAAATGGAATTCTGCAAATATTTCAACACTTACAGATACTGATAAAGAAGATGTCAAAGTCTTAACAGTTGAATCAACAGGTGCACTCAAACCTGAACAAATCATTATTGCAGGAGTAGATGAGGTCAGCAGTAGAATAAGTCAGTTCAAAGATATGATTGACAAAGTTGAAGCATAATCTAAGCATAGACATTATATTTGGGTTTCAAATCGAATTATTCACATGACTAGTCAAGTCGTTATACACATGGCCAAAGATCTAAAGAAGGCATCTACGAAAAATGATGCTCCAATTTGGGCCAAATTGTCAGAATATGCATTAAAACCATCTGCTGCACGAAGAGATCTTAATGTGAACAGAATTAGTCAGTTAACTAAAGAAAACGATATTGTAGTATTCCCGGGCAAAGTCCTCGGAACAGGTAACATTTCTCATAAAATTACATTATTCTCATTTTCAATTTCAAATTCTGCAGCAAACAAAATAATTGAAAAAGGTGGAAAAATAATCACCCATTTAGATTTAATTAAACAAAACCCAACTGGAAAAGGAGTAATACTACTTGGCTAATGGAAGAATTAACAGACCTGTTGGAAGAAATTCAAATACTTCTAAACAAGAAGTAGTTGTACGAACTGATAGACCAATTGTTGTAGATGCAACTGATCATATTGCAGGTAGATTAGCATCAAATGTTGCAAAATTACTAATGCAGGGAAACAGAGTATCAGTTGTAAATTGTGAAAAAATTATGATGAGTGGAACAAGAAGTAATCAAATTAAAGAATATAGAGAATTTTTAGAAATTAACAGTATTATAAATTACAAACACGGACCAGTACACTACAGAAGACCAGATACTTTAATGGCAAAAATGATTCGTCAAATGCTTCCATTTGATAGAAAGCCATCAGGAAAAGCAGCTCATCAAAGACTTAGAACATACATTGGTTCACCTAAAGAAATTAAAACACTTGAAAAAATTCAATTTGAAAAAGCAAAAATTAGAAAGACCACATCAAACTATACAATATTAGGAGAATTATGCAGAGTAATAGGGTGGACTGAATGACAACTCCAAAAACTGAAATTTATTTTGCAACAAGAAAAACAGCTAGTGCCCATGTTTACATTACCAAAGGAAATGGTAAAGTTAGAATTAACAACGTTCCAGTAGAAATGATTCCACAGGAAACTGCCCGTGAAGTAATTCTAGCACCATTAGAAATTTCAGGAGATTTGAGAGATAAAATTGATATTTCTGTAAGAGTTAGAGGTGGAGGTTTTATGGGTCAAGCAAGTGCAATAGCAACCGCAATTTCAAGAGCATTAACAGGATGGACAAAATCTAAAAAAGAACCAAAAGATCATCCTTTTCCAAAATCAACAAGAGAAGACCTTAGAAAACGAATCAATGATTTCGATAAATACCTAGTCAGTGGAGATGCCAGAAGAAAAGAACCAAAGAAATTTGGCGGACCTGGTGCAAGAAGAAGAAAGCAGAAATCATACCGTTAGACTGTGAAGGCTGTAATTCTTGCAGGCGGTAAAGGAACAAGAGGTAAACCATATACTGAATTCTTTCCAAAAGCAATGACTCCAATCAATGGAAGACCACTAGTAGATTACATTGTAAAATACCTAAAATCATTTAGTTTTGTAGATGAGGTGATCATCGTATCAGATTTTAATGGATTAGGAGGACAAATCAAAAACTATTATGGAAATCAAAAAAACATTACTTTTGTTCAAGATTCACAAAGTGGAACTGGAGGAGATCTATTGCATATTGCAAACAATCTCAAAAATGAATCAGAATTTGTATTATGGTTTGTAGATAATTTATGTGCAGTTGATCTTAATAAAATGAAAGAGTTTTTCAAAGAAAAGAAAAGTTCTGCATGTATTGCAACTAGAACTAAAAGAAAAGAAGAGACAGGATTTGCTACAGTAGAAAATGGAATTATAAAAAAATTCAAAGAAAAACCAGTAATGGAATTACAGTTATCAGAATGTTTAGGAGTATACATATTAGGTAAAGAAATTATCAAAAAAATTAAAGCCAAACAAAAACAAAAGAAAATTAATCTCTCATTTGATATTTTACAAGACTTGTCAAAGGAAGGAAAAATTAGCGCCTTTGATATTGGTGAGAATGAATGGATAGATGCAGAATCCCCAATGACATTAGAGAGAAATGAGAAAACAGTAAAGAAGATTATAAAACAGATGGGACTTTAGACTGTTTTTCAAATTCTAAAATTTTATCTTCATATTGGAAAGTAAGTGAAATATCATCTAGTCCCTCTAAAAGAATTTTTTTCTGATACGAGTCAATCTCAAAAGATATTTCATCTGAAGGGGTTTTAATTATTTGATTTTCTAAATCCACTTCAATCACACCAGTTTCTTGTAGCAATTTTTCCACAAGTTTTTGGTCTAAAACAATTGGTAAAACACCATTTTTGAAGCAATTACTAAAGAAAATATCTGCAAATGAAGGGGCAATAATTACAGAAAAACCATAATCTAGTAAGGCCCAAACTGCATGTTCACGACTAGAACCACAACCAAAATTGTCTCCAGTCACAAGAATTTGTGAATTTGTATAATGGTGATTATTCAATATAAAATCAGATTTTTCATTCTCCTGCTCATCATATCTCCAGTTAAAGAATAGGAATTTTCCAAATCCAGATTTTTGAACTAATTTTAAGAATTGTTTTGGGACAATTTGATCAGTATCTACATTTACTTTATCAAGCGGAGTCACAATACTGGTTATTTTTTTGAAGGATTCCATATTAACTCAAATCCATCTCCCTAACATCTACAAAATGTCCATGAATTGCAGCTGCTGCTGCCATAACAGGACTTACCAAATGAGTTCGTCCTCCAGTACCTTGTCTACCTTCAAAATTTCTATTTGATGTACTTGCACATCGTTCTCCAGGAGATAAGATATCAGGATTCATTCCAAGACACATACTACAACCAGCTTCCCTCCATTCAAAATTAGCATTAATGAAAATTTTATCTAATCCCATCTCTTCAGCTTGTTTTTTTACCATTTGCGAACCAGGAACTACCATTGCTTTAACATGTGGTGAAATTTTTTGCCCTTTGATAACTTTAGATGCCTCAATAAGATCTTCTAATCTAGCATTAGTGCATGAACCAATAAACACTCTATCAATTTTGATATCCTCAATCAGAGTTCCAGCTTTCAGAGCCATATAATCAAGTGCCTTTTCAGCCCCCCTCTTTTGATTTGGATCACCTTTAGAAAATTCATCAGGGGAAGGAATAGAATCTGTAACATCGCACGTCATACCAGGATTTGTTCCCCAACTTACTTGTGGAGCAATATCATCAATGTGTAAGATGAATTCTTTTTCAAACTTTGCATCATTGTCAGTTTTGAGATGGTCTTTCCAAGAATCAACTAATGACTCATAGTTCTTTGGAGTATACTCTCGATCTCTTAGATAATCAAATGTTTTTTCATCAGGTGCTATCAAACCTGCACGTGCACCAGCCTCAATAGACATGTTGCAAATAGTCATTCGTTGCTCCATTGAAAGATCAGTAATGCCCTCACCACGATATTCAATTACAGTACCTGTGCCTCCACCCGTCCCAATATTTTTGATAATTGATAGAACAATATCTTTGGCAGTTACTGCATGAGGGTTTTTTCGTTTTCCTTCAACTCTAATTTCAAAAGGTTTTGGTTTTTCTAACCACATAGTTTGAGATGCTAAAACATGTTCCACATCACTAGTTCCAATACCCAAAGCTAGTGCTCCAAAAGCCCCATGTGTAGATGTATGACTATCACCACAAACAATTGTAGTCCCAGGTAATGTTATTCCCAACTGAGGACCAATAACGTGAACAATCCCTTGATTGGGACTGTTAATGTCAAATAATTTAATTCCAAAATCCTTACAGTTTTTTTCAAGAGTTTTAATTTGAACTGAAGATGTTTGATCTAAAATCGGAAGAGAACGGTCAGTTGTGGGAACATTATGGTCCATCGTAGCAATTGTAAGATCAGGGCGTCTAACTTTTCTGTTATTCTGACGTAATCCATCAAAAGCTTGTGGAGAAGTTACTTCATGAACAAGATGTCTATCAATGTAGATTAATGTTGGATTATTTTGTTTTTCAACAACAATATGAGATTCCCAGATTTTTTCAAAAAGAGTTTTTCCCATTTTAATCCTGGTCTGGCTTATACTTGAAGAGTCCACCAGCAGCAATTATCTTTCCAATAATTTCTGAAAATGGTTTCATTTTGTATGTTTGATTTTTTGTAATATTTTTAATTTCATTTATAGATACATCTATTGATATTTCATCACCTTCAGAAATTCCATCATAAGCATCCTGTTCTATTTCTATAGGCAACAAAAATGCCCCATCAACTGCATTTCGATAAAAAATTCTTGCAAAAGATAATGCAAGAACAGCCTTTATTCCAGAATGAGACAATGCTATTGGAGCATGTTCGCGAGAAGATCCACATCCAAAATTTTTACCAGATAAAATAAAATCGCCTTCTTTTACTTTAGAATGAAAATCAGGATCTAATCCTTCCATTGCATGTGTTGCAAGTTCTGCATAATCATGTATTTTTAGATATGTGCCAGGAATTATGACATCAGTGTCAATATTGTCTCTGGCATATTTTATGATGTTGCCTTTCATTACAAATCCCTCGGATCAGTGATTTTTCCAGTTACTGCAGAAGCTGCTGCAACTAGAGGTGATGCAAGATATGTTTGAGATTCTATATGGCCCATTCTACCAGGGAAATTTCTATTTGTAGTGCTAATGCAAATTTCATCTTTTGCTAAAACTCCCATATGTGCTCCACAACAGGCACCACAAGTTGGTGGTCCAACAGTAGCTCCAGCATCTAAGAAAATTTTTAACAATCCATTCTCCATTGCTCGTTGATAAATTGAAATTGCTGCAGGTAAAATTTCTGTTCTAATCTTTACTTTTCTTCCTTTAAGGATTCTTGCTGCAGCTTCCAAATCTTCGTATTTTGCTCCAGTACAAGAACCAATGTAAGATTTATCCAATTCAACAGAAGGTGCTTCCCTTACAATACATGTATTGTCAGGAGAAAATGGTTTTGCTACAGTTGGCTCCACCTCTGAACTTTCAAATTCAAAAAATTTAGAATACTCTGCATTATCATCTCCTTTTATCAAATTCATATTGGTTGCACCTCTTAGAGTAAGATAATTCACCACTTTTTGATCTGGTTCAACAATACCATTCTTTGCACCTGCTTCTGTAGTCATATTACACATAGTCAATCTACTTTCAACTGACATTTCATCAATGCCACTTCCGCCAAACTGCATTGCTTGGTATGCTGCTCCATCAGTTCCTATTTCTCCTATGATTTTTAGGATTAGATCTTTGGCCATCACATGTTCAGGTAATTTTCCATTTATCTTAAAGTAATAAGTTTCAGGAACCTTGAACCAAATTTGTCCATTAAGTAAAACATAAGCAATGTCAGTATGTCCCAAACCACAAGCAAATGCACCTAATGCACCAGTTGTATTAGTATGAGAATCCCCTCCAACATAAACATCGCCAGGCATTACCATTGCTTCTTCATGAGATATAGTATGACAAATTCCGTATTGCCCCATTCCATACTTGAAATGTTTTTCAATTCCATAATGTTTTGTAAAGTTGGATAGTTTTACAATATTTTCAGCTGACACTTTGTCTGCAGATGGAACAAAATGATCTTCTGCAACCCAAACTTTTGTAGGATCCCATAATTTGTCTACTGAAATTCCTTGTTTCTGAAGTTTATCAAATACCTTAATGACACCTGGTCCGGATACGTCATGCATCATAACCTTGTCTACTTTAGCAAAAATCACATCATCAGGAGAAACGGATGACTTTCCTGCGCCACGAGCAAGAATCTTCTCAGTAATATTCATAATCAAAAAAGCTTGTTCTACAGATTAAAAGCTTTTCAGAAGATGTCCAAGTGTCAGATATGGAAATCTGTCATATTGTCTCTACATCAAAAAATGCCTTAAAAAAAATTCAGTATGACCTTCTTTTTGGAGGGGAATTATCTTGAGCAGACCCCACATCAGACTACAAAAGAAAAGATCAACTGAAGATCAAATAATTAATGAAATTCATTCCCTGTTACATGGTACAGGGAACAGACCATACCCCCTAACAGTGACAGAGACTGCCAAAGTTCTCGGAGTGTCAAGGGATACCATATATCGATACGTCAAAAAGATGAAAGATGAATCAAAGATTCTCAAAATCAAAGACAGACTAGTTCTCCCAAAACTTCCTGAAGATACAAAATTCAGACAGTTCAACAAAATGCATCCAATAACTGGAGACCCACTAGTCACAGAATGGCTAGATGATTTACAGACAAGAAAGGGAGGCAGTCCACTAAAAAACTGGAGCAGAAGGATATGCTGTCTTGAGACAGTGTGTAATACCTGCAAGATAAAACCCCAAGACC
>JAPFBP010000092.1 GCA_029250275.1 Candidatus Nitrosopumilus sp.
TAAAGTTTGTCTTTTCAGATCTTCCAAGGAATATCCTCTATGTTTTTTCGTTTATTTAATAAACGACCCATTACAAAAAATAAATCAGATAATCGATTAAGATATTTTATACAGTTAGAGTTAATTTCATCTTTTTCACTTAACAAAACAGTTTGAGATTCTGCTCTTCTCACAACAGTTCGCACATAATGTAATTGTGCAGCAGAAGGATCTCCCCCAGGCAGTATAAAATTTGTCAATGGAGGCAATTCTAATTCAAATTTATCGATGGCATGTTCTAATTTTTCAATCATTTCTAATGAAACTCTATTTTTAATATCGTTTAGATTTGGATTTGAAAGATCAGCCCCAACTAAAAATAAATCATTTTGAATTTCAGTCAAAATCGTTCTTACATCTTTATCTAACGTATTTGCTAAAACTATACCTAGCGAGGCATTTGCCTCATCAACTGTTCCGTATGAACCAATTCTTGGATGAGATTTCCCGATCCTATAATTTCCTTGTAAACCTGTATTTCCATCATCACCGGTTTTGGTGTAAATTTTCATAGTTTTCTATTTAAGATATCGCTATTATGTTATTCGAAATTAAATAATATGAAAATTCATTAGGAGATAATTCAAGATATAGTATACATAATGATATTAGATTTTTTTAAAACTGCAGTTAATCTCAAAAAAATTCAAAGAAAGGGATGGATGGATAAATTGGCCATCAACAATCCAGAGTCTGTTGCAGACCATTCATACACAATGGCAATTATGGGTATGATCATATCTGATTTAGAAAATTATGATACTGAAAAAATAATCAAAATGATATTAATACATGATTTAGCAGAATCAGAAATAGGAGATTACACCCCTGGACAAATACTGTTTGAGAAAAAGAATGATTTGGAAAATAAAACATTTTTAAAAATTTTAGAAAATTTACCCGATTTGATAAAATCTAAATATTTGAGCATTTGGAAAGAATACCAAGAAAATAATTCTCCAGAATCTAAAATTGTTCATCAGCTCGACAGGTTAGAAATGGCTTTACAAGCAAAAACATATGAAAATGAAGGACATCCTAAAGAAAAATTAGAATCATTTTTTGAATCTGCAAAAAATGAAATTAGTCATCCAAAATTAAAAGAATTATTTAGAAACATTATGGAGAACGCATAAAGATGTCCGAAACTGAAAAAGATAAATTAATTGATGCACAAAAACAAGTGATAGGGATATTGTTTGAAGTAATCAAAAGACTACAAGCAAACAAGGATCTAGATGAAGAATACTTTCAGATGATATTGGCTGGGAATAAAAATGAAATTCGTATCAAAGAAATATTGGATGAAAGAACTGAAAATGCTAAAATTGTTGGCAGACTATTAGAACAGTTAGAAACTTAATTTCAACAACCACAATCTTCATCAGATATTATTCTAAGATGGGCTGTTTGTTGATATTTATCTTGAACGTAATTTGCAAGATTTACTATTCTAATTCGAGATTCTCTAGTGGTCCAATTTCCTTCATTCTCAAACCAAAATTCTATTTCATTAAGATCGTAACGTTCATTTTTTTTAACAAGTTCTTTAAAAATTAGTTTGATTTCATCAATGTCGAATTCTGAAAGTTTAGATTTATCTTCAACCATAGTAGTAATTTCATTTAATTTGATAATGACATTGTTTGTTAGGGGCATATTTTGTATTTTTTTGTAATTATATACAAATCTTTAGAAG
>JAPFBP010000093.1 GCA_029250275.1 Candidatus Nitrosopumilus sp.
TTTTGATCCATTCCTGAAAAAAAGCATCAGAAAGGATATAATCATTATCATCTTTTTCAATGAGTCCTTTTTCCTCAAGATATTCAACTGCCCGTGCCACAGTAGAAGATGCACCTAGACGATATTTTTCTCTAAAATCTGTTGAAAAAATATTTTTCTCATCAGATATTGCCATGGCATGCAATAACGCTCGTTGTTTTCCTTTAGTTGAATCCCACATGGAGGTATATGCATAATTTTGATTCTTCAAAACCTGTTCTTTTGCTTGTACAATGTCACTTTCTTCTACACTTTTTATTTCTTGTGACATACATTGATTCCATATCTCATGACAAAGTTGTTGTGTATAGTATGGATGACATTGGGTTAATTGTAGAATTTGTGATATTACCTCCTTTGATGCATTAATCCCACCTGCTTTGAATCGTTCTTTTATGAACTGAGAAAAATCTTCTTCAGAAATCCTACTAAGATTAAATGGTTTTCCAGCACGGTAAAGAGGCCTATTTTTGTCATTAAACATTTGATTTAGTAAATGTCTTTGACTTCCCATAAAGACATATGATACATTTTTGTGTTGTTGTAGTTTTGATCTTATGTTGGTCTCTATTTCTTGTCCATCAAGTTTTGTGATTTCTTGAAATTCATCAAATACTACTACGAGTTTCTTTTTTATTTTTTTGGCTACTCTTTCAGGTAGATCATAAAGTTTTGTCAGACTTGCATCAATGTCTTCTTTTCCTTTTGAGAGTTCTAATTCAATTCCACTTTCAACTTCCTCAGGTCTTATGATAAGTTTTATTGGGGGAATCAATTCTTTTATTATTTGAATTATTTCATCCATTTTTCCAGCTTTTGCCTTTGCAATCGAACTTGCAAGAATATTTGCAAATTTCTCTTTTGTAACTGCAGGATAGAGATCAACATAAACACAAACTATACCTTGCTTTTTCAATTCATCCATCACCTTAAACATCAAAGAGGTTTTTCCGTATCGTCTAGGTGAGAATATGATGAGATTGGTTTTGCCTGCTAAATCACGAGTTAGTTCTTTGATTTCGTTTTTTCTGCCAGCAAAGTTTTCATCACTAACTATGGTTCCAAATACAAAGGGATTTGTCTTCATTTAGTCTAATTTAGGCACAATAATATATAACATTTCGCATATTTGCGAGTCGCATAAATGCGAAATTAATAGATAAAATAATTGCCAGCATCTATTTTTACATTCTTTGCATTTATTTTAATCCATTTCGGAATTGGGGATTGGTATTTTTGGTATTGTCTTTGATTCAGTTTGTGGTTTGGGTTCTGCCTTTGGTGTTTCAGTTTTTGGGGGTGAACTTTTTGGACAATATGTATAATATCCCTAGTCTCCGCAAACATAACTTCCAGAATCAGATGGACAACTATGCCATCTATGACAACCACTTTGATGTGCATCAACTAGAATTGGTGCAAATGCAATACTTTCAACAAGAAAGATTAGAAATATTATTTTCATTTTCTAATCCTTACAATTATTATCACAGGGGATACAAAATACATTCCAACATTAAGCAATATCAAAGATAGTGCATGCATGATATATGCAGAATACTGCGGTCTTGCCAATCCCAAGTTTGAATGGACGTAGTTTGGCAAACATATGAAATGCAGTATACGTCACAGAATAATGAAGATTCAAAATATCACAACAACGGAAAAACTCCGTACTGTGTCGGTCATTTTTCT